>CBDVAV010000137.1:0-9067 GCA_965372055.1 uncultured bacterium
AGAACAAACGTATACTTTTCGAGTACCGAATCCTTTTGACCCCGATGTAAAGGTTCTTAATGGTCATATTACTTGTACTAATTGTGAATGGAAAGACATTAATGGGGATATATTTACTTCTGGCACTATGGATTGCTTAGTTCTTGACGCTGATGTTCAAGCGGAAATGGGCATACAATGTGTCGGTTCCCTCCCTGCGACCCTTGTTAAAAATTCCACTTTTAATTTATTAAGGGTTAAATTTTCTCAAAATGGAAGTCTTAAGGTAATTTGGCATGATATAGCTGGAGATTCAATTGGTGTATCACAAACACTCCCTGTGAGTACCTGTATATGCACATCGTGCAGTGGACCTCTTTCAACCGGTGAAATCACTGTAACGGGACAAGTAGCAGTTTGCCCGGACAATGAATATACTTATTTCGCCAATGTCCCCTGCGGCCATCAACCGGAATATGCTTATTCATGGACATATCCCAATGGTTGGTTCAAGGTTTCTCAGACAGATAATCAACTTAGGCTGAAAACCCCCAAATTCAATTTAGGTGGTGGTACGGTTAAGGTATCGGTAGATAATACCTGTGGGTTTAGCGGATTTACTGGAATAACAGTTTTCCCATCCCCTTCATGCTTTTCCTTTAGTGTGTTCCCAAATCCAACCAGTGATCAATTGACCATCAAGGTTACTTCTGAAAATACAGAACAATTTGTATTTGAAGGAGAGTATACTGTGGAAATATATGATTCTGAAGGGTTGAAAGTCAGAAGCATTAGGACTGGTTTGGAGGAAATTGAAATTAACACTACTGATCTCAGAAAGGATACTTATAACCTGAAAATAATCTATAACGGAGAAGTAACCGAACGTAAAATAATTTTAGAAAGATAGGTATTGAAGGAACTTTTATATAGTCAAATTAACTTTTTTATTGAATTACACTGACATAATCTGATCAGTAATAATATGGGATATGGTAGATATCTTTTACTTTTTCTGTCCTTTTTACATTTTTCCTGTTCCGAGGATGATGTAGTTTTAGAACAAGAAACCATCGAGGGTAATTTCTATGGTAATTTTCTGAAGTTCACTTATAATGGACGAAATGATGAATTCTACAATTTCTATCATTTTGGTACTGTTAGAATGCGAGAGGAAGATCGCATTAGACTGACAAGGTGTTCATCGGAGAGTGAGGAAAAGTGCATCACCATAACAATAAACGGAAGTGCACTGGATAACCGCACACTACCTTTTACTGTGGGTGAGGCCCCCAATGAAAATGGGGAAATAGAACTTAGAGAGGGTTTTATTACATCCACTGGTACTACAACAAAAGACGAAATTACCATTACCATCCTTAGCATGGATAATGACATCCTTGAAGGCACTTTTGCAGGTGTTATTTCTAGTAAACCTGGTTCAAGTATTCTAATCGACGGTAAATTCCGCATAAAGATATTTCGATACGTGGAAAATATCGATCTGGATACCTGCGAGGCTGGGAAATCATCACTTTATCCCACTTCAGAGGATCCCCCGCTTTTAATAGCTACTGTAAATGACCAACCAATTGAATGGATTGGTGATGGCTGTAATTTCAAATATTACAGAAATGGTTTTGGCCCATATGAAGTGATTCTCAGTAATGCAAAATTATATTCACCTCCTACCAAGGAAATTAATATAGGGCTCAGGTTCTACGATGTTCAGGATACCCTGTATGCTAAACACGAAGTAGGGATAAAAAAGATGTTTGATGGAAATGATGGTTTTATAATTGAATTAGTTGTTCCAGATATGGAAGCAACATCTGCTGCCTATAGTTCCAGAGGAGTGGAACAACCCGTCAATGCATTTGAAATCATTAGCCGATCTGAGATCCATGAACGTGACCCTGATGATATCTCCTTTCTTCCGTGGTTTGAATATACAGCAAGGCTCAACCTTCGCATGCGTGGTATCAATGGTGAGGAAATACTGGTGGTTGGTGAAGTTTTTATGCGTGCCTTATTATAGTCAATTAAAGATATTTACCTCCCAACGCAGCCGTTCGGCTGTGCCGAGTGACGGTTATAAAAAAATGAAGTAAATATAAATTACCACAATCGCTCCAAAAAGGTAGAGAGCCAGTGCTAACCACTCTCTGCCATTGACTTCAATCCTCTCCACCAATCTTCTCCAAGCCTTCCCACAATATTCGCAAATCGAACAAAGCCGACTTTTCTACATCATCAAACGTTATATCCGAATGATAAAGTGCGATGTCGTGGACCAGCTTTAAAGATTCTGACAACCCTTGAGCCCCGTGTAACATCACGAATTCGAGAAACTCTACTTGAGCAGGAGATAATGATTTTGGATTTTCCGATACTTTTCGTGCATCAACCGTGGTATTTGCCGAATCACAATTCGGACAGGCACATTGACCATTTGAGTGTAGCATAATAACAATGGATTAAATGATTTAAAAAAAAAGGACAGGTCACTTGCTACACTCATCAAAGCGGTGCTTCGATAGGTCACGGAACTTACACCCGTTTGCCTCTCCAAGGTTTTCTGTTTAAACCATTCATGTGGTATTCGCACCATAAGTAAATTGATAAATGTAGCACCACAAAGATATGACTTAAAAGGAAAAGACCAGTCATTATTGGTCATTACCCATTACTAATTGATCATTACTCACATTGATTGCCCAATTGGCAATTACCATCTGTCAATTGCCACTTACTGACTGTTAATTGCTAAATTGCCCACAACAAAATATTGACAAAGCGCGAAGCTTTAGTTCTTGCTAGGAAAAACACCACAATTCTGTCACAAAAGAATTTAAGCTCTCCGCTCATGGTATGCGTGAGCGGGAGTCTTATTCTTTGTGACGGGGCGTGGTGTCCCTTCCTGGTAGTTTAAGCTCTCGTTTCACGCTGTTTTATTACCATGAAAAAGAAACACTGCCAACACCTTCGCGAACTAAAAACAGAAATCGAATATTTAAAAAGGAGGATGCTTATCCACGAGAAGTTATTGATCATCAAATACAACATTACCGGGCAGGAGATTCGCCCTTTTGTTGATTATATAGAAGAAGTGTGGTACCAAGAGCATGTAGATAGATAATGCGGTTTTCAGTTAACAACTGAAAGTTCCAGGTTCCAAAAACCAAAACCAAGAACCATAAACCAAATACTAAATACTCATTACTCAATACTCAATACTCAATACTGATTACTGATTACCGGGGTCGTTCAGCACAGGCGAGCGACTGCGGGAGGATTTGAAATCATGGCCAAAACCAATAATAAACCAATCGGCAACAAAAAAGTTTTCATTTATAAAATAAGCCTACAGGGTAAGTATTGGGCATTTCTATTGTATTTGCCGCAGTATGAGTAGGTGTTAATACATACCCATTAAAAATGTTTAATAATGATTAATGTATTATTGTTACCAAATAAAACAATAGTCCTATTATGTCTACTTGGTTATTAAAAACAGCAAAAATTGCCAATCAAAACAGTGGGTCCGAAGTTACTTCAGTAATTTTGAACCCCAGTGATAAAAAAAGCGTAATTGCCTTTACAACATTTGATGTGACTGATTCTGTTACAGTTGGAGAAACCCTATCTGCTACTGATAGCGGAAATTCTCAATACAGTGATGTTTATCATGAAGCAGATCCGTATCCTGTACCTTTCGGTACGAAAAATGTCAATATACCCCACAGCTCATTCTCTGTAAGTTGGAGTAAATCGGGAACTTTTGCCAACGATATATTACTAGATATCCCTACTGGTGTATTGTCTGGGAACAGTCTGGCATACGCACAAAAAATAATGCGGAGAATCAGGGTAAATAGGGCAGCAAGTGGTTCAACAAATGAGCTTTTAGGTACAGTTACCGTAAGTTTCACTCATAGTGGAGTAACGAAATCAGATTCTGTACAAGTATATGCAAAGCCTGCAGTTCAGGTAACACTTTCAAAATCCACATCTGCACCATATTCCACGGTATCCAATATCCAGTATAGGGTAAATAATGGAAGTTGGCAAAACTTTGGATCTTCAGTATCAGTACCGGAAAATACTGATGTTGATATTAAAGCAAAATTTACCAATAATGATTCCAGTTATACTATTAAAGGGAAAATATCGACCAGCCCTAATGAGGGAAGTAAAACTTCCACTGCGTTCACCAGCAATATTACCTTAACCTTAAGCAATGTTACTTTTGGACAAAATACAAATGTTGTGTTTTCTGATATTTTTGTAAGCGGTGGACCAGAGATCTAAGATATCAAGAAAAATATTTGTTTTATTACTTATAATTATTTGTGGTTGTAATGCTGAGAAGGAATTACCAATCACTACTCAATATAGGATCACGGTAAATTCAGTTAATGGACAGAGAATTTACTTTTCCAATACAATCCCTCATGTTATAACTGATACAGCAAACTATTTTCAAAAATTCGTTCTTGATGATTACCCAAACAAAGAACTTGATTTATTGGACAGTTGCTATTTTTGGAATGGCAATATTATTCCTTGGGATGAGGATTACGCCTTATCATTTGAAAATGTACCAGGGACAGACCCCGACTCGCTGTTGATAAAAGAACTGTCTTTTAATATAGGTGATTTAATATTTTATAATCATAATGTTTTAAAACCTGGAGGTTTTGAAGTATCAATTGTTAATAGTACAACAGCAATTGAATTCTTTCTTAAAACTTATCCTTCAGTTGGCGATTTCGGGGAGCTAATCATTATGGATCAAAATTTTACGGGAAACTTACTTTTTAAGTATGGATCAGGGGAATTCATTTTTGATGATTTGCTGGTACAATCCAATTTTAACCTAAACAGCGATAAGCCATTTTGCGGGGACATATCTTTCTCTGAATTTTCGAGCAGTAGAAATGGTGATGGGACATTTACAGTTAGTATTTTAACCTCAAAAGAAGAGAATGGGATAAACATTGTATTAGAGAGAAACCTTAACCCTGACCAACCAGGATCTCCCTGGCATCTCGTATCCGTGTTTGATATTGCAAATAATATAAGTGGCAATGAATACACAATTATAGACGGACTGGATTAATCGAAATCAGATTTTATCTTCTTGATATCCTAAACGCAGATGCATTCTATGTGACTCATTATTTATCCCCTGTAGTATAACGGAGGAGGGCTCATTACCAAATACTAAACACTCATTACCAAATACTCATTACTAACTACTAATTACTGACTACTGACAACTGAAAACCGATAACCGGTTACATAATTACCAGCAATTGGGATAAGGTTACCACAAACACACATATTCCCATCCTACTATTGTGCCATAATCTATTTATAACTAAAACTTTAAAGCATCATGAGCTATGAAAACAGGATATCGCTGAAAATCAACAGTACTGATACTGCAGCTATTAAGCAAGCTATCAATACGCTGGACAGATTGCTGAAACCACACCTGAAAGCCCTTAAAGTAGAAGAACGCAGACAACTGCCCAAAGTGGCGGACGGCAACCTCCCTTTCGTGGAAAAAGCCATGGACTATGCCGAGTCCGATGCGGAGTTCGCCCCCAAGTACTTGAACATACCGGAAATGCGGGTGGATTACAATGCAGTTGATCTATTGACCTCCTTCATTAGGCCATTGGAACAACTGGTAGATAATCTCGAAGACTCCATTACCATATCGGGCAGTGAATTATATGTTTCCAGCCTTACTTACTATCAGTCTATAAAGCAAGCTGCCAAAACCAACGTGCCTGGGGCAAAGGCCATCGAGGAAGATTTGGCCAAACGGTTTAAGCATCATACAAAAAGAGACAGTTCCAACGAAGAGGAAGAAGAATAGATAGACACAATGTTTGATTTTTTTCATGCTTAGCCGGGTCGCGAGATCCGGCTTTTTTTGTTTAATCCACCTTCGCTAGCGCTTCGGCAGACGCGAAGGTTTTGGAAACAACTTTGTTTGCAAAGCAAACTTCTACTGATACCCCGTTAGCTTGCTGCTGGGTAGTTCATTAATAAGCCACTGGCAGACTAAACCTACCCAGTCCCCTGTATGATGTATACCTGGTGGTACTTTCTGCCCTGTCAATTATATAAAATGATAGGCCGACGGTACTTTTTGCTCCATCAATTATATAAAATGATAGGCCGTCCTTACTTTTAGTCCCATCATTTATATAAAATGATAGGCCGACGGTACTTTTCATCCCATCAATTATATAGAATGATAGGCCGTCCTTACTTTTAGCCCCATCTATTATATATAATGATAGGCCGTCCATACTTTTTGCTCCATCAATTATATAAAATGGTAGGCCGTCCTTACTTTTAGCCCCATCAATTATATAAAATGGTAGGCCGTCCTTACTTTTAGCTCCATCAATTATATAAAATGATAGGCCGTCCATACTTTTTGCCCCATCAATTATATATAAAGGTGGGGCATTGGTACTTTTTTCTCCGTTTTTGGGCTTTTATTAATATTTAGGGGGATATGCGCATCCCCCGAAAGGCTGATTAATTCTCTCATTTTACAAAAAGGCTGGTGGTCGATGCATTTTGCTGGGTTGGTTTCAATCTATATAGGTAATCGTTCATCGTATAATCTATCTTGACCATCCTTTCTGCATCCTGTAATCCAGTAATCTTCTTCAATATGTATTGAATAGTTTAAGTTGAAAACTGTTCTTGGCAGTTATAGCTGAGATAACTACTCTTTTCTTACTTGCTCGACTATCTTATTAAAGTTTTTTATGAATGTCGTAGATCTCTTTTGATTCTTGTGGTAATCATCAATTGCCTCTAAAATGATAGATAAAACAGTATCAATTGTATCAGGATTGGTAAATATCTTTTTTAATGATTTGATATAGTCTTCATCTTTATTTTTATAAAATCTAACTAAATCAAAAATGACTTCATCAATTATAACTTCACCCTCAAAACTTTCAGGAGGGATATTCCTTTTTTGAGATATTTCGTCAACTTCCTGTCTTCGGATTTCAGCTAAACTATTTGCATATTTTAAACCTACCTTATCTTCAACGTCAAGTATATTCTTTATGGTGTCAATTAGCTGATGTGTATCGCTTATAAAGTCATCAGATAGATGTGCTAAAACTGTTTCAGTCACGGTCTCAGAGTCTATTGAAAATTTCAACAATGAACATGAATCAATATACTTTGAAGGAGACATTACTAACCAATCTTGAGCATCTGGAAATTCTTTAGCATATGTTTTGTGAGCTGAAAGGAAAGACTTATCCCAGGTAAGAAAAAGAGGTTGTAATGGGTGTAAATTAACATCATTATCAGATAAATATTCAAGTATTACTGCATCATTATGTCTGCTATGTTTGTTTTTAGTCCTTTGATGCTTATCCTCTGACTTCTTTAGGATCGTAATAGCCTCATAATTTTTATATTCTTTTTCAATGGTGAATGTAATGATCCCAATATTTCGGATTGAATGAATTATTTTTGATTTAAGTGATTTTTTGGAAGTATTTCGGTTTAATCCAAAATTAGCCAGAAAGTTTTCGAATGATTCATTTTTACCTGAATGCTCCTTCCTAGATAAATAGTAATTGTAAAATACATTTCTAGATTTCCCCAAAAATTCATAGTTCGGTAAGTAGGTAAAAGGAATAATGTTGAAAGCCTCATTAATATGATGATATATTTCCCATACATACCCATCCCAAATATGAAGCCCAATTTTCTCTTTCAGGCCATATTCAGTCAGGTGTTTGGACATCTGAAAGAAATAATCATTATAACTAAATTTAGGGTCATAATAATAACATAATGCCCATATAGCTATGGGCGTATCAATGTATACCTTCTTTTGAGTTATAAGATAATCGCTAAGATTGCTGTTATTGATGTTATCGATATAGACTTTACTAGCAGCTATCTTTTGTATGAACTTATTATGCGAGCAATAAAGTAACAAGTCTTTCGCCAGAAGAACATCATAACCTAGTCTAGTCACATTACTTTTTATGAAATTCAAAAAGGACTTAACAGAGGCGTTGTAATAGGGGTCAGACTCATCGTGAATTAAATTTTGCAAGTCGGAGTTGAAATTCTTAGAATATAGTTTCTTTAGCTCTATGACATATTCGTTAAGATTGTGTTGTTGGTCATATTCTTTTAAAATATTACTGCAATCATTTAAGAATAGTTTTTCATCTAATTCATACTGCTTAATTTTTGCTTTTAATTTGCTTTGTTCAGAAGAAGTTATTATAAAATTTTTCCGATCAAGAGACTTTTTTATCCTTTTACTGGTTTGTAATTGAGCTAGTAACTTGTCAAAAAAAACGTCATTTTCATTGTCTTTAAATTCTTGATGACATAAATCAATTATGCCCAGACGATCAAGACTTTTATTATTGTAGATTGATTGAATGATAAAGACTTCAATTACCTGAATCTTAAACTCAGAAGGTTTTCCTAAAGTTAATATGTCAAAAACAAGGTTTTCTTTTGGGCTATCAAATAGGTTAGTTTGAATTTGAAATTCTGATAACTCACTAAAATGATAAATGATCTCTTGTACTTTGACCATTTCAAGGGCTTCTTCAGCTAAGCGATTTGCATCTATAAGACTTAAATTTATTTTATAATCTTTAAATGCTTTAGACTCAAAATTCCTTATACGCTTATTTGTCAGGCGATAAGAATAAAAGAAGAAAAGCTTATTAGAATAACCGAAATTTTTAAAATTATCTCGTGCCTTATCTAAATCTTCATAAACCTTCTTTCTGAATGCATTGTACCGAGGTATTGTATCTGACATTTGGGTAGTCAATTGGTACTGTATTTTCTCACTTGAAAAATCGAATATCTTAATATCAAGTCCAACATCATCCTTACCATCGGTCATAATTATTTTACTTAAGTTGAATTCTTCTTGAAGGTAAGTTTTAACAATTTTATCAAATTCGTGCTTTTCGGATGACTCAATTAATTGCAAAAGACCTTTTTTTCGACTCATAACTTTATAATCACATTGATGATAAGGAATATAATTAAT
>CBDVAV010000138.1:0-9057 GCA_965372055.1 uncultured bacterium
TCACTGCCTTAACTGACCAATGATTTTAAATCAAACAAGATTTCTCGATCCCTCGAAATGACTAGTAAACTTTTTTTTACTCTTATTATACAAAGCTCTAAATTAATGTTCAACCTTATCTTTCAACAAGTGCCTGAAATATTCAATAGCCCCAATGAAAATGATAGTGTAACCTAATAGCTCAATACTTTCTTCGGAGGCATTTTTTACAGTTCGCATGTACCCATCTTCCATTACCTGTTTCCAAAAGGTACCTCTTCCATACAATCGGGAAAAAACAAAGGTTGTCAAAAACCCCGCGGCAATAAATCCAAAAGCGGGGGTACTGAAAAGATAAATTACTGAAGCTTTAAAGAATGCTTTTTGTTTGTAGACAAGCCATACTGTAATTAACAAAGTGACCAATGCTAAAATCTGCCATAATCCATCATACACCAAATCCAGATGCATATCAAACTCCCTGATCAGTGCCATAGTAAAGAATCCCGTAACCGCAATTGAAACCGCTTGTTTATCTTTATCCAACTTGGCAGTCCAGAAAAACAACCCAATAATCATTATCAACATAACCACTTGGCCCCATTCGGTGTAGGAATGCTCTCCATATTTATGAGCTGACTCAAAGTCTACTTGCTCGAAAGCATCAAGAAATATTACCTGTGAAATACCAACTAATACTGCACCATAAATTATCACTCTCACAATCACTAAAATGATAGTATTTGTAGAATTTTCCATAAATTCCAATTTGAAGCCAAGTTAAGAAATAAAGAAAGGCTTAAATCTAGATATTTTCCAGTTATTAAGAATTATGAAATGGACATTACTTACAATCACAGTTCTAATTATGAACCTCAGTACTAATGGTCAGGACAAAATGCCTGGAATAGATTCACAAGTTACATTTCTATATTACAAAGATCTTGACAAGGCCGAAGAATTCTATGGTGAGTCATTAGGGCTTAAGAAAACGTTCGATCAAGGCTGGGTCAGAATCTTTCAGATTTCATCAACCTCTTATGTTGGCTTGGTTGATGAAACCAAGGAGTCTCATAAATCCAATCAAAACAAACCTGTAATGCTAAGTATTGTCACCTCTGATGTTGAGGGTTGGTATGAAGTACTGACCGCAAAAGGAATAAAGATTTTATCTGAACTTTCCAATTCTGGCAGCGTCCCTGTGAAGGCATTTTTAGTTGAAGACCCTGAAGGTTATACAGTGGAATTCTTCCAATGGATCAAATAGATTTAATTAACAAAATAAAACGTGAAGTGATGCAGAGACTCAGAAGGGAGCTGTGTAATCTTTTTTAAAGTCTTCCCAACTTACAGTCTTATAGTGTTTCTCCCCGAAAAATTGTAGGATCGGATAAAAATCCTTTGCGGGCCAATACCCTTTCAGGGGTTGAATCATGTCCATGTTTTCATCCAAAAATACCGTGGTTGGATAACTCAATTGATTATTTAAAAGTGCAGCAGCCAGTTGATGGTAACCTCTCCTGCCTTGAGGGACAAATTTAAAGGTGTAATCTTTAAAGATTATCTCTTCCTTTTGTTCAGCATTAAATTTTACTGCATAAAAATTTTCATTCAGCAACTTCGCTACATCATCCTGGTTAAAAGTTCCGGCATCCATTTTTTTACACCATCCACACCAATCAGTATAAACATCAACAAATACTAACCTTGGTTCGGTTTTTTGAGCTTCAATGGCTTCTTCAAAGGTCATCCACTTTACCGCCGAAACTCCTGTGTCATTTACCGAATTACCATTAAGGACAAAGCCAGCACTGATCATAAGAGTAACCGCCATTAGAACACTTCCTGCTGCTATAATATTTTTTCTCATAATCCTGATTATTAATTACCAAACAATAATCATAGTACCCTTAGTTCAAATTTATAAAGATTATTACAATTTTCAGACCAAAACCCCTAATAACTGATTAAAGATTTAGCCAATAAGTAACCTTTAACACGATGGCCCTGTTCTTCACATTAAAGTTTCCTGTCTGATAATTATCTGTATAGACCAGGAAAATATCCGATACTGGCTTGAATCTCCATTGAAACCGGGTATTGACGTTAACATTATCTATTAAACTATTATACTGCACCAATGTAGTTAGAAACAGTGATTTGGTAAATGTAAGATCTACCCTTGGGCCAACAAGGAAAATATCTGCCTCGGAATAAGGTTTTGGCAGGTTGATTCGGTTGTAATTGAAATTCAAAGTAAACAGCCCCCATGGCAAGGTTCGATAATTCAAATCTCCCCCAATATTATAGCGGGAACCATTGAAGTATTCACCTGCACTGCCCCTCAAATTAAAGTAAAAATTATTCCGCTCATTCCCCCTGTAAAAAAAACCAAAGTTATAATAAGTATATTCTGTTCCGGCTGCCAATGCTAAATTGTCACCTCTGGTTGGGTCAAAATCATCAAATAAATACGTATACTCCCTCTTTGCTGATATTCTCAGGAAACTTTGATTTTGCATCCTAAAAAAGTAGCCTAGTTCGTCTTCCTGGTCAGAGCGGCCATCTTGATCAGACCAAGTTATTCTGGTGTTAATCATGGGGCCATGGCTATTAAAGATTCCGGTTGATGGATAAATACGATAGGTGATTTCTGGCCGGATACTTTGAAATCCCTTCCTGGGGACAAAACCAACCTCGGCATTATAGCTATCTGTTACAATCTGGTGGTTCCACTCAACAGAAAATCTTCGGGTATTGTATTCTAAATTAGCCCCGTGGGCAAAATCATCATTGGCACTATCGGGTGATATTGAATGATGATAAAAGATTTTACCGTTCCATTTGTTATTAGCGGAAGCCAGGTTGTAATCGAGTCCGAAAACACGATTGTATTTAGTGGTTGAAAGGGTGGTATCTGAATTGCTATAATTTGTAGCTTGCCTGTTAACAAAAAACGCCCCAATATTTGATCTTGAGAATATCCTTCTTTGAAAAACAGCCACAGTATAATTTTGTGAAGGAAGTTTGTGCGATCCTTCGATAGTTTCAATACCGGTAAGCTCTGCCCCAGATTCCTTGGCTGTTTGCATGTTGAGCAAGCCAATCCTCCAGTTTCTATTGAGTTTTCCACTTAGTCTCATCCCATAACGAATGGGTATCTGAATGTTTTCACTAGCAGTGTCTTTAGCTATTCCAATTCTCCTGGTAAAGAAAGGCCTGGTTCGTTCAGTCCCATAATTTGCAAATAAATCGGAATTCTCAAGGAAGAATTGTCTTCTCTCGGGAAATGAAATCTCAAATCTGCTGAGGTTGGTTCTTTGCCTATCCACCTCCACCTGGGAAAAATCGGGGTTGAAAGTCAGGTCCAGGTTTAAGGATGGTGATAGGGATATCTTTGCATCTCCTCCAATACCATAAATCTTCTCCACAGACTCCATGTCCTCATGGTTTTTACTTACTGCTCCTGACAAATATGGGATCAGGGTGATATTTGTTCCTGGTTTTTTTAGTGGTTGATCCCATTTGAGACCGCCCATAAAAGCAAGGGAATAGATTTGAAAATTCCTTGGAATAGGCGTCCAGGAAGATCTCTCATTGTATTTGCTGTCAAGCCTGTAAAAGTTAATATTCCATTTTGAAGACCCCTCCTTAAATCTAAGGGTCTTAAATGGAATGGCCATCTCGGCAGTCCAATACTCGTCCGTGATACTTGCTTTGCCAAACCATTTATTGTCCCACGACAGATCAAAGGATCTCCTTCCAGCTCCTCCATTTGAAATTTGAGCTTCACGCATTACCCCAAATGGGTTGATCCCAAATGTAACAGCATTAGTATTGTCTAAAAATGTATCCAATAAGACACTAAAACTGTCATTTCCAATTCCTCTAAAATCCCTCCGTAATGATGTTGTTAAATACTTCCCCTGCTCCGGTCTGTAACACTTTGCAAACACGTATATGTTATTATCATCATAGGTTAAATAAACTTCAGTTTTCGTGGTGGAATAACTGGTGTCATTGGGAAAATATTGGTGAAACGGTGATGATTTTTCCGCCAATTGCCAGTCTATTTCGTCACCTATGCCATCTATAAATATTTCTTTAGTTGCTTTTTTAATGGAAAGTTGGGGATTCCCATCCCCACCATTCTGGGCCACAGATGGGTTTTGCGTTATTAATGCAAATAAGGTTAGATAGGTAATTAATGTACGGGTCACTTCGGTCTTATAAGTTCGTGAGTTAACACACTCCTTCCAATTGCAAAAATTAAATTCTATAAGCGGATCGATTCTTATTTAAAGCTTACAATTTCTTTGGATTCAGTGAATACTACTGCATCCGGAAAAAGTTTTAAAATAATCGTTTTTATCCCTTCACCATCAGCAGAAGAAACATGCGAAGCTATAATATGTTTTGGATTAATCCAGTCCGTTAACTTCTCTTTAACACTTTTCTCTGTCAGGTACCAATACGGTAAAATTGCAATATCAATTTTCTCATCAGTTATTGCCACTTCTCTGAAAATATAATATGAACAATATTTTAATTGAAAACACCATAAGTATGGATATTAACTTGCAATGGTAATCCAAAGCACCGAAAAAAATTAAGTGACGTACTATTTAGTTACTTTTTTAAATAATTATTTTTGATTACAGCAATGATTGTTAATTTTAAACAACAACAACGGTTAAATACTTAAAATTAAACACTATGAAAAAGGATGTTAGAAAGAAAAAGTTCATCAATCACCCAATAGAAGACGTTTGGGAAGCATTATCCAGTGAAGAAAAGTTGTCAGAATGGTTTATGCAGGCCAATTTCAAACCCGAAGAAGGGTTTAAATTCCAATTTACAGAACCTTCTGGCAAAAAACTCACTGGGGAAATATTAACGGCCCAGGATCCTATCAATCTGGCTTACAGTTGGAACGATTCTAACCTGAATTACACCACTTATGTCTGGTGGAAATTGGCCGCCAAAAGAAATGGGACCTTACTCGAATTAGAACATTCTGGTTTCAAGGGCCTAAAAGATTATTTTGGTGGATTTCGTTATTCTTCCAAATGGAACAAACAGATCAAAAAGCTCAAGAAGTACCTTTCAAAAGCTTCTGGCTAACCAAAATTGTTCGATTTTGACCTATAGTAGTGTCCGGTTTCCATACACTTTTTCTGTAACAAAAACCGGGAATAGGCGTCTATTAAGCAATAGGTGGGTTTTTGGGGATGTGGCATAAATATTGAATCGAATTATGCATAATGACAGGAAGCAGAAAAAATATCACTTTGATCATAGGAATAGCAGTAGCCATTTTTGTCGGAATATCCGCTATGGTATTTACATCTGGAACTGGATCTGGAAAAATTGAACCAGGAATTGAAAATCCCATTAAAGCTGACAGTGCAAAGATAAAAGCAGTCTCAGTTGACCTGGTAAATTTGACAATTCAAAAGAGCAAGGCCATGGTTCGGTTGTTTATTGGTAATCCCTAGTCAAAAGTAGAAATATTATAATTAATTAAACTTCTAATACTTATGAAGCAGAATAAATTCCAGTTTATCATATTTTCAATGTTATTGTTATTAATTGTGACATCCATTTCATCAATAAAAGCACAGGATGATGAATTCAAACTTGACAAAGTCTATTCAATTGATCCCAATGGAACTATTGATATGCAAACTGATGATGCAAAAATCAAGATCACTGGAACAAATAGAAAAGATGTTCATGTGAATATTTATAGGAAAGAGGTAACTCATGGTTGGAAAGTTAACAGAAGGGATTTTTACGTGAATGTTGATGAAAGAGGGGGTGACCTCATTATTAAAGAAGAGTCCAAAACCGGGATATCGATTTCAGTAGGTTATATGAGGGAAGAATACGAAATTAACATCGAAGCTCCCGAAGGGGTTTCATTGACACTTAAAGGTGATGATGACGATTACATAATCCGAAATATTAATGGTTCTATTTTTATGATTATCGATGATGGTAATGCTGAATTAATTGGCTGTTCTGGAAATCATTTTGAATTTGAAATTGATGATGGTGATATTGAGATGGATGGAGGAAATGGGTTTTTATACATCAGGGCAGATGATGCGGATGTATATATTCAAAATGGGAATTTTGATGATATCAATGCTACTATAGATGATGGTAATTTGATAATTGAAACCTCACTGGCCAATAATGGTTCCTACAGTTTCAGAGTAGATGATGGATCGATCGACTTATATATAAGCGAAGGGGGAGGTGAATTTGATATCAGGCACGATGATGCAAGAATCTCATCATCCCGGGAATTCAGATTAATAGAAAAGGATGAAAACGAGACCTTTCTCGAACTTCCAAATGGAACCGCAAGGGTAAAAGTAAGGGCAGACGATGCTCGGATAAAACTTAATCGATTGTAAAAAGCCACAGTTACTGATGCTAAAAAGGCTATTTTAAGTAAAAATTCAAACTTAAGATAGCCTTTTGATTTTTATTAAATTATCTGTTCTTTTTAGTTGCTTGATCCTTCAGGTGAGTAATTTATTATTAGTTCAACACGTCGGTTTCTGGCCCTTCCAATGTCAGTCTCGTTTGATTCGATAGGTACAGATTCTCCGAAATATTGTGCTTTTATTTTCTCCATGGTTATACCCTTGGAGTTTAGATAATTAAAAACAAAAATTGATCTTTTTTGGCTCAATCTTAGATTGTACTCATCCGAACCAATATGGTCAGCGTGACCATTTATTTCTACTCTGGCATTGGGGTTCTGTTTAAGTACCTTGTATACCTGCCATATGGTTGAAGTATCTTTTAGCACATACGAATCAAATTCAAAGTGTACTTTTTTAGTCTCCGACTCTTTCTCGATCCTCTTTATTACTTCAAGAGGAACTATAGGTTGCAACTGTTTGTACTCAATAGACTTTAACTCAAGTTTAGGAATAGTAGCTAATAAGGGGTCTTCATATTGTAGGATCTGCTTGTCAATAGTTACTATTTCTTCGCCAAAACTACTGAAAGATTCGGCTTCCAGAAATACACCCGAATCCAGTATCCCATCTGAAACATCAGCAATAGCGATCTTAATGTGGTACACTTCATTGGGTTTCACTTTTAATTTCGCTTGAAACACACTGGTAAAACCATCAAATTGAATATCATGAGAAGGAAGCTCATGATTCTTTTTAAATTCTTTATTTCTTACAAGCTTTTTCTTTCGGGGGTCATAGATAAACTCGTTAATAGGATCTTCATATGCATTGTTTATAAAATATTCACTATTTGACTCATGATTGACATTGTTAATGGCAATCGGTATCCCAGTATATGGAATGCGGGCAATATTTATATTTTTTATGCCAGGTCCAGAAACAAAAAAGCCAAATACATCATTAAACTTTGAACCTACATATTCCAGGTATTCTTCTGATGCAAAGACATAATTAAACACAAGATTTTTGGCTTCAGTAATGAAATCAAACTCTAGTACGGCCGCATCGTATGTAAATCCTGTAGTATATTTATTTAAATCCTCATCTCCAGGAGCCCCACTTGCCCAGCCTTTATTCGCTGATAGATTTGGCCCCAGTGAATAATATGCATTTCCAGAGGTAAGAATGATTCCTTTGGCTATTCCTATGGTTTTACTGGAATCCTCAAAAACTCCAATTGCATGTTTTACCCCGGTAAATCGGATATTACCTACTTTTACCCCTTTCCCAAGTAAAACACTTTCAACCAAATACCGCTCAGTATGAGTTGTGTCAATCTGTATTTGCGAATAAATTTCACTAACAGTTGTTAATAGTAATGATATAATTATAGATCGTATCACGGTTAAACCTTTCAACATCACATATAAAGATATTAAAAGTTTAACGCTAATACAGTAAACCAAAGGTTTACTTGATGTATTTTTAGTTATATATCAGCTAATAAACATTATATGATTTATAACATTAATCATATCTTATGGAATCAACCGGATTTGCAACGGCTGCTTTCAACGTTTGGGACCCTACTGTGATCCAGGCAATTATCAAGGCTAAAATCCCGGCATAGAGAAAAGCCGTAATCTGGATTTCGCCTGAATATGCGAATTGTTGCAACCAGATGTCCATAAAGTAATAGGCTATAGGTATTGCTATAATGAAGGCAATAATTACCAGTTTGGTGAATCCTTTGGTGAGCAAAATCAAAACCTGTGCAACTGAGGCCCCCATTACTTTTCTTATTCCTATTTCTTTGATTCGCTGTTCTGCAGTGTAGGAAGCCAAACCAAATAATCCCAATGAAGCAATAATTACTGCCAAATATGAAAAATACTTGACCATTTTTTCAAGATTGTCCTCATTGGCATATTGTTGACTAAAATTCTCATCAATCCAGGAAAATGTAAATGGGAAGCCCGGGTTCAGGAATGACCATTGCTCCCTGACAAAATCAAGAATTTCATCTTCCTTTCCTCTTTTTACACGAATTGCCACACTGCTGTTCCTGCCAGTAGTCACCAAAAATACAATGGGAGCTATGGCTTGGTGCAGGGATTCAAAATGGAAATCTTTTACTATACCAATGATCCTTCCCCCTGTACGGCTACCGTAATTAAATTGTTTGTCTATAGCTTCCTGGGGACTCTCCCATCCGATAGTCTTTGCAGCAACCTCGTTCAAAATAAAGGCCTGGGTAGAATCACTCGCAATATCGTGGTCAAAATTTCTACCCGCTACAAACTCTACCCCCAAATTGGTAAGATAATCATGATCAACATGAATGTCTGCAATACGGAAATTGATTCGTTTGATTGCACCATCAACCTCAGCTTGCGCCCCTTGTGAATCCAACAATCTTCCCGATGGCATCCTACTGGCCAGTGTAACATCAATTATACTCTCGTTAGATTCAAATTGTTGTTTTATGGATTCAAATTTATTATAGATCTGTTGGTTTGATGGTAAAATAAGCATGTTGTCCTGGTCAAATCCCAATTTTTTGGTCCTCATATATTCCAATTGATCCTGAACAATGCCTACTCCAATAATCAACACGATGGAAATACTGAATTGCAAC
>CBDVAV010000139.1:0-9040 GCA_965372055.1 uncultured bacterium
CATGTATTTATGGAATTGGAAATCCCGATGAATTTGGAAAGAACATTATGGAAATTAGCGTGGGGGACACGGTTTCAAGAAACCAGCTATTGTTTTCCCTGGTCGATATTCTTTATTCAAGATCAGAATCCGAATTCAAAAGAGGAAATTTTAGGGTCCGGGGGGATACAGTGGATGTATTCGTGGCCTACGCTGATTTTGCAATCAGGATAATTTTCTGGGGCGACGAGATCGAGCAGATCCAAATTGTTAACCCTGAATCAGGAAAGAAGACCTCGGATGAAAAAACCATGAAAATATTCCCTGCCAATCTTTTTGTTACAGGAAAAGATGTGTTAGAAAAAGCGGTTGAGGAAATCTCGGAAGATCTTGAAGCTCAACTGGTTTTGTTTGATTCGGAAGGAAAGTACCAAGAAGCCAAAAGACTTAAGGAACGCACTGAGTTTGACTTGGAAATGATCCAGGAATTAGGATACTGTTCAGGAGTGGAAAACTATTCAAGGTATTTTGACCGGAGGGTTGCCGGTGCCAGGCCCTTCTGTTTATTGGATTATTTCCATGATGATTACTTGATGGTCATTGATGAAAGTCACGTTACCCTACCACAGGTAAGGGCAATGTGGGGAGGAGATCGCTCCAGAAAAGTAAACCTCGTGGACTATGGATTCAGGTTGCCTTCTGCCCTGGACAACAGGCCATTGACTTTTAATGAGTTCGAATCGCTGACAAATCAAATTATATTCGTAAGTGCGACCCCTTCTGATTTCGAATTGAGTAAAACAGAAGGAGTAGTGGTGGAGCAACTTATCCGCCCAACGGGATTATTGGACCCTGAAATCGATGTACGCCCTAGCACCAACCAAATAGATGATCTATTAGAAGAAATAGACAACAGGGTGCAGAATGAAGAAAGGGTATTAGTGACCACCCTAACTAAAAGAATGGCTGAAGAACTAACCAAGTTTCTTGGCCGTGCCGATGTCAAGTGTAAATACATCCATTCGGAAGTTGCTCCATTGGATAGGGTTGAAATATTAAGGGAGCTTAGGCTTGGTATTTTTGATGTTTTGGTGGGAGTGAATCTATTGAGGGAAGGACTTGACTTACCGGAAGTGTCTTTGGTGACCATTCTCGATGCCGACAAAGAAGGATTTCTTCGCAATGTGAAAAGCCTCATTCAGACAATTGGAAGGGCTTCCCGGCATCAACGAGGTATGGTGATAATGTATGCAGATACTGTTACGGACTCGATGAGGGTGGCAATTGATGAAACCAATCGTCGGAGAAAACTCCAAATCGAACACAATCTAGCCAACAATATAACCCCCATGACCATTATAAAATCCAAGGAAGCTATTTTAGGACAAACTAAAGTAGCAGATTCAAAAAAAGGGGGCCACAAATATTATGCAGGGCCAGAAAAAGAATCTATTGTAGCTGATCCGGTAGTGAATTATATGAAACCTGATCAATTAAAAAAACTTATCAAATCAACCCAAAGCAATATGGAAAAAGCTGCCAAAGACCTTGACTTTATTGAAGCCGCAAGGTTTAGGGATGAACTTTTTGATCTTCAGGCATTATTAATTAAAAAAGAATCACTAAATAAATAAATTCCGATGAAAAAATATTCACTTCTGATTTTAATAGTTTTCCTGCTTGGATTTGCTAAATCCTATGCCCAAAGTACAGGTAGTATCATGACCGGAGGTGGACTGGATTTGTTAAAGTCAGATATTAATAACATTGCAGATAAAGCCCAACTGGGATTTGAAGTTAATTATTTTTTGCTTAGGAATTACTCAGTTACCGGAGGCCTGGAAATTTGGACACGGGGCAATGAAAGTTTTATCGTGGGGATGCGATGGTATCCGGTTGAGAACATATTTGCCAGGTTCAGGGGATTAATTGGTGAAAACGAGGTCTCTTTAGGGGCAGGATATTGGAGAAACATCGACAATAATTGGAGATTTGAAGGGATGGCTGACATATATTTTCAAGGCGATGTCGCATTCAGGGCAGGGGTGGCCTATTTATTTAGATAAAGGGAAATGAGTGTGAGTGTGAGCCGGATTCACACTCAAACCCACTCTCAAACTCAAACTTCATACCTGCTTGCCACTTCCTCCCAATTGATAACATTCCAGAATGCAGCGACATAATCAGGCCTCCTGTTTTGATAGTTTAGGTAATAGGCGTGTTCCCATACGTCCAGCCCAAGAATAGGTCGGCAAGGATCTTCAGCAATGTCCATTAAAGGATTATCCTGGTTAGGAGTGGAACAAACACATAGACTGCCATCATCTTTAACACCCAGCCAGGCCCAGCCAGACCCAAACCTTGTAGCTGCCGCAGTGCTGAATTTTTGCTTAAACTCATCTAACGAACCGAAATTGCTGTCAATGGCTTCTGCCAAAGCTCCCAAAGGGCTTCCGCCTCCATCGGATGACATTATTTCCCAGAACAAGGAATGATTATAATGTCCTCCACCATTATTCCGTACCGCATTGCTCTGCTGGCCTATGTTTTTTATCAGGTCATCCAAGGATTTTCCTTCGTTTGGCGTTCCTGCAATAGCATCATTAAGCTTGGTTATATACGCGTTATGATGTTTGGTATGATGTATTTCCATTGTACGAGCATCAATATGTGGTTCCAATGCATCGTAATCATATGGTAATAAGGGTAATTCAAATGCCATGATTTTTAAAAATTAAGGTTAAACAATTATTGTTGGAAAGACTTCAAATATACTAATTTCTCAGGTTCCTGAAAAAATCATCCAGTATAGCTTTGCTATCTTTGGATAACAGTCCGTTTGCCACTTTTGTTTTAGGATGCAATATTGATTTCTTTAACCTCGAATAGCCACGTTTTTCATCATCAAGCGAATATACCAAACGGCCTAGCTGGCTCCAATATATCCCTCCGGCACACATTACACATGGTTCCAGGGTTACATACATTGTGCATTCATTCAGATATTTTGAACCGAGATAATTAAAGGCAGAGGTTAATGCGATCATTTCAGCGTGAGCGGTTGCATCAGTTAATTGTTCAGTTTGATTGTGTGCTTTGGCTATTATTTTATCATTGCAGACAATAATTGCCCCCACTGGAATTTCATTGTACTGATCACAATAAGTTGCCATCTTAAGCGCTTCATGCATAAAATGTTCATCTGATGATGGAGGTTTCAGCATGCTAATTTTTGATATTAACAGATGCCATTATCCTCGAAGCATCCGATTGCCAGGTTAATTGCTGCTCAGCAGGGCAGCTAAAATTGAAGATAATAGTCCTTCCCTTATCAACCGTGTACAACAATTGTGTATATTTTCTGATTGGTTTTACAAGAATCATAGAGTTATCTTCTGTGGTTGTAACTGATGAAATAAATTCGAAGTGAACATACTCTTTGCCATTAATGGTTTTCAATCCTTCATATATAAATTCAACCTCAGAATAAAGATTTAACAAACTGGATTTATAAAATTCGCCCAGTATCTCAAGATCACCGAGTGCCCATTTGCTAAACGAGAAGTTTACACCAAAATCCACAAGTCTGCTGGGATCTGTAAACAATGCTATGGGCTTACGATATGATTTGTACCGCTGGTTCATGTCCTCGGGGGTCATTACGGTAAAATCTTCGGGGATGCTAACCGTTATGTCATCAGTAATTTTGGTTTTCACCAATTTAGTCTGGGGAGAATGTAATAGCAGCGAAATAAAAATGCTTATCAAAATAACCTTCATAAATCCTATATTACATTCAAAAATAGCATCATTTACACCTAAACGAAATAGAATTCAGATCATTTGCAATAATCTGGATAAATGGGGCAGTTACAAATCTATATTTGGACGACTTTTATGCCCATTTATTGAAGGATTAACAGGAAAATGTTATTAAAATAGTTCCAATTAGCAAACTATTTTATCTTTGCCACTTTACTTAAAAAGAAAGGATGTTAAGGACAAATACTTGCGGTGAGTTAAGAATAACCGATGTAGATCAGAATGTTGTACTATGCGGTTGGGTACAGCGAATCCGTGATAAAGGAAAAATGATTTGGGTCGATCTAAGAGACCGGTATGGTATAACACAATTAGTAGTTGAAGAAGGAAGCTCGAAACCGGAAATTGCAGGCATTGTAAAAAAGCTGGGGAGGGAATTTGTGATTAAAGCCAGCGGAAAAGTAGTTAAGAGATTTTCTAAAAACGAAAAAATCCCAACTGGAGATATTGAAATAAAAATAGATGCCATAGAAATATTGAATCCCTCTAAACTCCCCCCCTTTTTAATTGAAGACAATACTGATGGAGGAGAAGATTTGCGCATGAGATTCCGGTATTTGGACCTGAGAAGAGAACCGGTAAAACAAAAGCTTTTGTTGAGAAATAGATTGATGCAGGAAACGCGGAAATACCTTGATTCTCAAGAGTTCATTGAAGTAGAAACGCCTGTATTGATAAAGTCCACGCCCGAGGGTGCCAGGGATTTCGTCGTGCCTTCCAGAATGAATCAGGGACAATTTTATGCCCTTCCACAATCCCCGCAAACCTTTAAGCAATTATTAATGGTTGCGGGGTTTGACAAATACTTTCAACTGGTCAAGTGTTTTAGGGATGAAGATTTGAGGGCTGACAGGCAGCCCGAATTCACTCAAATTGATTGCGAAATGACATTCGTGGAGCAGAATGATGTGTTAATTGCTTTTGAAAGCTTCATTAAACATTTATTCAAAAGTATAAATGGTGTCGATTTGGATGATTTCCCGCGCCTTTCTTACCAAGACGCCATCACCCGATATGGCAGTGACAAACCCGATTTGCGATTTGAAATGGAGTTCATTGAACTGAACAGGATTATAAAAGGCAAAGGGTTTAATGTCTTTGATAACGCAGAATTGGTTGTTGGGATTTGTGCAGAAGGTTGTGGTGGATACTCAAGAAAGCAATTGGATAACCTCACCGATTTTGTCAGGAGGCCTCAGGTTGGGGCATCAGGTTTGGCATATATTAAATATGATGTAGATGGCACTATCAAATCCTCCATGGATAGATTCTATAGTGAATCGGATCTATTGTCGATTTGTAAATTTGGCAATGTTAAGCCTGGCGACCTGTTATTGATACTTGCAGGAAATCTGGAGAAAACGAGATTTGCATTGTCCGAGTTACGATTGGAAATGGGAAACAGGTTGGGTTTGCGCCCCAAAGAAATATTCTGCCCATTATGGGTAATTGATTTTCCATTGTTGGAATGGAATGAAGAAGACCAGCGATACTTCGCGATGCACCACCCATTTACATCACCAAAGGACGAAGATATTGGAATGTTATTGGAATCCCCTGAAAAGGTCAGGGCCAATGCGTATGACATGGTGATCAATGGTGTAGAGTTGGGAGGAGGCTCAATTCGTATCCACAAAAAAGAAATTCAGAAAAAGATGTTCAAGGCATTGGGGATTTCCGATGAGGAAGCTGAGCGACAATTCGGGTTCCTGATGGAGGCATTTGAATATGGGGCTCCTCCACATGGTGGTATTGCATTTGGATTTGATCGATTATGTGCGGTATTGGGAGGTTCTAATTCGATAAGGGATTACATAGCCTTTCCAAAGAATAATTCCGGCCGCGATACTATGATAGATGCACCTACAACTATTTCAATGAAGCAACTTGATGAGTTAAGTATCAAAATCAATCACAAATAAGCTATTTGTTACAATATTGCCAGTAAATGGTATAATAATACTAGAGGAATTCGTAATGGTATAGCAACTTTGTGCTAGGGTTTAGTTTAATCTATTTTATAGATTAGCGGGTATAACCAGGGAGCCTTTCCCTGGTTATACCCAACTTTTTTGGAATCTTCCCGCTAAACAATTCAAACTTCCATTTACCTAAGATAATTCACTTTTAAAATCCTTAATTTTAATTAAATGTATCAATTCTTGCTTGAAAATACTGAAGTCAAAATAAACAGTATATTTGCACACCGCAGCAAGATTCTACAATGAGAATAATAATTGCCGGAGCCGGAGAAGTTGGATTTCATCTAGCTAAATTGCTATCATACGAAGAACATGATATTGTTCTGATTGATATAAATCAGGACAAATTGGTGCATGCCTCTGGTAATATAGATGTAGCAACAATAAAGGGCAATGTTGCTTCATACGGAATCCTTGAAGATGCAAATATATCTCAGGCAGAACTTTTTATAGCAGTTACAGAGTCTGAACATACCAATATTTCTGCCGCGATAATTGCCAAGCACCTTGGGGCAAAAAAAACCGTAGCAAGAATCCAAAACATCGAGTATCTATATAACAGGGATAAGCTTGATCTTAGGGATCTTGGGATTGATGAGATCATATCTACAGAATCACTAGCTGCCAGGGAAATAAAAAGGCTATTGCGGAAAACCGCATTGACAGATACTTTCGATTTCGAAGGAGGACAACTATCCCTGTTAGGGCTTTTTATTGATAAAAACAGTGTTCTTGTCAACAAAACACTGGCTGAAGTTGCAGATCTTAATCCAGAACTTAATTTTATATTAGTAGCTTTATTACGGGACAATAAGACAATAATACCAAGGGGCAATAATAAATTCCTGCCTGGAGACCACGCTTATTTCATATCCCAACCTGAAGGCATAGAAAGAGTAGTTACCCTTGCTGGTAAACAAAAAGTTGATATCAAAAATATTATGATCTTGGGAGGTAGTCGGGTTGGGTTTCATGCTTCAAAAAGCCTTTCAAAAAAGCTCAATGTAAAACTTATCGAAAAAGATAAGAGCAAAAGCTTTGAACTTGCAGATCAACTACCCAATGTGATGGTAATCCATGGAGATGGAAGTGATGTTGAACTTCTCAATGAAGAAAACATATCTGACATGGATGTTTTCATAGCGGTTACCGGTAATTCGGAAACCAATATTATTTCTTGTCTGGTGGCAAAAAACAGCGGGGTTAAAAAAACCATTTGCCTGGTGGAAAACATGGATTATATACACATTTCCCAGAATATCGGTGTAGATACAATGATTAACAAAAAGCTAATCGCTGCCAATTTTATCTTCAGGTACATAAGGAAAGGTGAGGTACTTTCATTAACCGGTATTCATGGCGTTGATGCCGAGGTACTTGAATTTCTGGTTAAAGAGGATGCACAGGTAATCAACAAGGAAATCAGGGAATTACATTTCCCCCAATCTTCAATTATTGGAGGGGTAATTAGAAATGGGAAGGGTTATACAACCATGGGCAGTTTTAAATTTATGGCCAATGATCGGGTTGTAGTACTCTGCAAACCAGACTGTCTTCATAAAGTTGAAGAGTTCTTTTTATGAAATTCAACTTCAAAATAATTTTTAGCCTTTTAGGATTACTTCTCTCACTGAATGGTGTATTTATGCTCCTATGCCTACCTTTTTCCATTTACTATCAGGAGGAGTGGTACTACTTCGTGATATCATCGGGAATTACAATTGGAATTGGTTTTCCATTATGGCTGTATTTTAACAGTAGGGAAGGTAACAAAGAACTTAAGAAAAAGGATGGATATTTGGTAGTCACACTAGTGTGGTTGGTCATGACCTTTTCTGGATCACTACCTTATTTTCTATCTGGCGCAATACCCAGTTTCTCAAATGCGTTCTTTGAAACTATGTCAGGGTATACTACCACTGGTTCTACTATACTGGACAATATTGAAGCCATGCCAAAAGGATTATTGTTTTGGAGAAGTTTGACTCAATGGATTGGAGGGATGGGCATCATCGTGCTTGCTGTCGCCATACTTCCCCTGCTTGGAATCGGTGGAATGCAATTATTTGTTGCCGAAGCCCCAGGTATCAGTCCGGATAAACTCAAACCACGAATAAAGGAGACTGCTAAAAGGCTTTGGTTGATCTATCTAGGATTGACATTGGTTGAAGCAATACTCCTGAAGATTGGAGGGATGGGATATTTTGATGCAATAAATCATGCTTTGACGACACTTGCTTCAGGAGGATTCTCTACAAAACAGCAAAGTATTGCTTATTTCCAAACCCCTTTTATACAATATGTTATAATCATATTTATGGCTATTGCAGGAACCAACTTTACCTTAATTTATTTTGTGATAAAAGGTAAACTGAAAAAAGTATTCTCGAATGAAGAATTCAAGTATTACATGCTGTTGATTGCGATATTTACATTGATCGGATTTTCAACCCTGTCAATATTCAACAATGACAACTTAGAACTGGCCTTCAGAAATTCCCTGTTTCATGTGGTATCGATCATAACCACAACAGGATACACAATTGCCGATTACACTTCCTGGGGAACACTGCTTACATTCCTGTTTTTTATCATGATGTTCATTGGGGCATCCGCTGGATCAACAGCAGGGGGGGTTAAAATTGTGAGACATGTAATCCTTTTTAAAAACAGTTTTCTTGAAATGAAAAGATTGCTCCACCCCTCTGCCATTATTCCCGTGAGGTTTAACAATAAAGCAATAAACCAGGACATCACTTTTAATATATTGGCTTTCATTATGATCTACATTCTTATATTTACAATTGGAACCCTGACCATGTCCTTAATTGGTGTAGATTTCGTTACCGCGGTGGGATCAGTGGCCTCAACCCTGGGTAATGTCGGGCCAGGAATTGGAAATGTTGGCCCTGCTAATTCATTTTCTGCTATACCTACCGTTGGAAAATGGTTCCTGGCATTTTTAATGCTCCTGGGCAGACTGGAACTATTCACCATTATGATGTTACTCACGCCGTATTTTTGGCGAAAACTCTAAATTGATAATAAACATCGTGAAATTCTTGGCTTCAAACCAACTGAAACCGAATAAGAATTTTTAATACTAAGCACTTCAGCTGGACTCTTTTGTTGACTTTCCCTCTGATTTAAGGATCTCTTAGTCCAGAGAATTTATATCTATGATCCAAATGGATAAAGTATTATTTAACAAGCAATTGCCCCTTTTTTTTATCAATCCCGTTAAAACTCATATTGGG
>CBDVAV010000140.1:0-9014 GCA_965372055.1 uncultured bacterium
TTGAATCTTTCAAAGTAGTGGTAAATAAAGTAAAAAAGTGACCACAAAAATAAAATTAGGGCATTGGTGAAAGTCAGTCCAAGGATATTGGTAATATTTAACAGTTCGGGATTAAAAATACCAAGAATATAGGAAACCATTACTCTTAGGCCATATACCGTGAAGCCCATCACCAAAGTGCTTAAAATAACTTTTGGGATAAGATTTCGCATACTTTTAGCCAGCCAGTTCTTTTTAATGATTATATACCTGAAGCCGTGGGTAATCAATAAAAAGGACAATCCTTCCATAAAGAATAACCCAAGGCCAGGCGATGTAAGGCTATCTTCAGTAAACATGGATCCGGAAATGATGGTCAAAAGAATATATAGAGACCACCCCCCAATTTGAAATATCCAATAAAGCTTCCTTTTGGTCATACAGTTTTGGCTTTCATCAAATAAAATTAAGTAAATAAATTTGATGAATAACTATTTCACTTTCAGATTAACCAAATACAAGTTACAAGTTTGCATGTTGAAGGGTCCTTGAAACTTGTTACATGGAACAAGGAGAGGGCGGGTGCGTGAAAAAAGGGGTTTTATTGGATTGTGACAAACCACCTTCTTTGAGGGTGGTAGTTGATTTTAATCAGTTGGAAATTATTTTCAATGTAAATGAACTCTTTCGGTATGGAATGTTGTTGTTAAGTTGCAATTAATTCATAGTTGATAATTTTCAATGTTTTGGTTGAGTGGAAAGTGCCACATAAGGTGGCACTTTCCTTCTATTTTATACCAGTTCTTTCTTCAAGTATTTTCCGGTATAACTCCCTTTCACTTTTATGACCTCTTCAGGTGTTCCGCTTGCAATCACAGACCCTCCCAAATCCCCACCTTCAGGCCCTAGGTCAATAATGTAATCAGCAACCTTTATTACGTCCATATTGTGTTCAATAATCAAGACAGTGTTTCCTTTGTCCACTAATTTATTCAATACATCCAGCAGGTGCTGAATATCCTGAAAATGCAGGCCGGTAGTGGGTTCATCAAGAATGTAAAATGTTTTGCCGGTATCTTTTTTTGAAAGTTCTGTTGATAATTTGACCCTCTGGGCTTCCCCCCCGGAAAGTGTAGTGGCATGCTGCCCCAAGGTGATGTATCCTAGTCCTACATCAAAAAGGGTTTTTATCTTTCTTAAAATCGCAGGTTGGTTTTCAAAAAATGAAACTGCTTCTTCAACTGTCATATCCAAAACGTCAGATATGGATTTCCCTTTAAACCTGATTTCCAGGGTTTGACGATTATATCGCTTTCCTTTACAAGTTTCACAATGAACATGGACATTGGGCAAAAAGTCCATTTCAATGAGCTTGAGCCCAGCACCTTGGCAATTTTCACATCTCCCACCTTTTACATTGAACGAAAACCTACCGGGCTTGTATCCCCTGATCTTTGCCTCTGGCAATTGTGCAAATAGTGACCTTATAAATGTAAACACACCAGTGTAAGTTGCTGGATTTGACCTTGGGGTCCTTCCTATGGGTGATTGATCCACTTCAATTACCTTATCAACATTGGCAATGCCTGTGATTGACTCGTAAAGCATGGGCTCTTTTCTGGACCTGTAAAAGTGCCTATTTAGTATGGGAAATAAGGTATCGTGTATAAGGGTTGATTTTCCACTTCCTGATACACCTGTAACACAGATCATTTTCCCCAATGGTATTTTTATTGATAGATCTTTTAAATTATTGCCAGTAGCCCCTTTTAAGAAAATGAATTTACTGTTCCCATTTCTACGATTTTTCGGGATTTCAATCTTTATTTTACCATTTAAATAATCAGCCGTTAGGCCAGCTGTTTGACGGAAATCGGAAGGTGGCCCTTTGGCAACGATCAGGCCTCCATGTATACCTGCCCCAGGCCCGATATCAATAACATAGTCGGATTCCATCATCATTACTTTATCGTGCTCAACAACTATTACCGAATTGCCCAAGTCCCTAAGATCTTTCAGGGCATTTATTAATTTAATATTGTCCCGGTGATGCAATCCTATGCTTGGCTCATCGAGTATATACAATACTCCTACCAGTTGTGTTCCAATTTGCGTTGCCAAGCGTATACGCTGGGCTTCCCCACCGGATAAAGTCTTAAGGGGACGGTTTAGTTGCAAATAGTCCAATCCTACATTCATTAAAAACTGTATTCGTTTTCTTATTTCTTTGAGAACTTCAGTTGCAATGGCATTTTGTTTGTCATCCAGGCGGTTTTCAATTCCAACAAACCACTTCTCCAGATGCGCCACATCCATAAAAGCCAGGTCGGAAATATTTTTATTGTCAATTTTGTAGTGCAATGATTCTATTTTGAGCCGTGCTCCGTTACACTCTGGGCATGGTTTTACGATGGTGAAATCCTTTAACCATCTCTGCATTTTCTCCGTGGCATACTCCTTTTGCTTGGTGAGAAAATTTATAATTCCTTCAAATTTTATGTTCCAACTAGTGCCGGGATATTTTACGGATGGCACCGCCACATGAACTCTGTCCCCGTAAAGTATCACTTCAAGGACTTCCGGGGATAGTTTCATTATGGGAGTTGAAAGGCTTGCTTTATATCTCTTAAGAATTGCTTCCAATTTCTTAAATATCCAGATATCCCGGTATTCACCTAATGGGGCAATTCCTCCCCGGCTAATACTTAAAGAATCATCAGGAATAACCGATTCTTTAGTAATCTCTTCTGTATTGCCAAGTCCATGACATGTAGGGCATGCCCCGTAGGGTGAATTGAAGGAGAAAATATTAGGGGCCGGTTCATCGTAAGACAGCCCAGTTTCGGGGTCCATTAGGTATTTTGAAAAATGATAAGGTCTATCCATTTCATCCAAAACAATCAAGACTCCTTTGCCTTCTTTTGAAGCAGTTCCAATGGATTGGCTAAGTCGAAATTTTTCTGTTTTACCAACAAACAATCTATCTATTACTATTTCTATATCGTGGATCTTGTATCTGTCAACCTGCATTTTAGGCAAGAGATCAAGGATTTTTCCATCCACCCTTACTTTATTATATCCCGATCTCCGTATTTGCTGAAATAACTCTCGGTAATGCCCTTTTCTACCTTTGACAACTGGCGCAAGTATAACTAGTTTTTGATTTTCAAAATTACTTAGTATATGTTCCAGAATCTGATCTTCTGACTGGCGGATCATCCTATTCCCCGTTTTGTAGGAGTAGGCAATGCCTGCCCTTGCATAAAGAAGTCTTAAAAAGTCGTAGATCTCTGTTAAGGTTCCAACGGTTGACCTGGGATTTCGGGAGGTTGTCTTTTGCTCTATCGAAATAACTGGGCTTAGTCCGTTTATCTTATCTACATCGGGTCGTTCAAGATTACCGATAAAAGACCTGGCATAAGCAGAAAAACTCTCCATATACCTGCGCTGCCCCTCGGCATAGATAGTATCGAATGCCAAAGAAGATTTACCGCTACCGCTAATGCCCGTGATAACTACTAATTTATTGCGAGGGAATGTTAAATCAATATTTTTCAGGTTATGTTCCCGTGCCCCAAAAATTTCAATATTATCATGACCTGTAGAGTCATATACCTTTTTGGCGGTATTTATATCTTTTCGATTTATGGTAGTTGATTTTTTAGACATGAAACCAGGCAAAAACAGGAAAATTCAAACCACAAAAATACGATAAATTCAGATGGAAAATAAAGCCCTTTAAAAAACAAGTGGTCAATCCGCCTACGTGTTGGCTTTGGCAGACAAGAAGAAATTTCTAATTCATAAAATCTATCTTTGGAAAAAAATACAGGAGCTTGCAGTGAGTTTTTGATATCAATTATTAGCCGGAACTGATATTACAAATTTCTTCCCCTTTCTTACCGTGAGCTTGTTACTTCTTAACCACGGATTGTGTCGTTTAAGGATTTTCAGGTTAATGCCCTGCTCATGGGCAAAGTCCACAAGGTTTGGAATAGTCTCTGTAATTTCCACATCCCGCAAAGGTTCCCATTGGTACAGGTGTTCTTCAGGAATTTGAAATCCATATTTTTCAGGATCACTTAACAGTTCCTTTACAGCCAAAATCCGAAATACATATCTGGCAGTTTCCCCATTCAACTGGAGATCGTAGTAGGAATCAACCTTTTGTTGCTCAAGGCTTCTTTCAATCCTTCGCATTCCACCATCATAAGATGCAGCGGCCAAAGTCCAGCTTCCGAACTTCTCATAGGCTTTTCTCAGGTATTTACAGGCAGCTTCAGTTGCTTTTAGTGGATTGTACCGTTCATCGACCTCTCGGTTCACAATCAGTCCAAATTCTTTCGCGGTACCCTTCATAAATTGCCAAAACCCAACTGCCTCCTTCGGTGAAATATCATTGATTAATGCGCTTTCTATTACCGGTATGTATTTAAAGTCATTGGGGATATTATTCTTAGCAAGAATTTTTTCAATTTCTGGAAACCAGCGATTGGCCCTTTTAATTAAGAAAATCGAATTATTGTGCCAATAACTATTAATGTGCAGTTCCCGGTCGAGCCTTTCCTTTACATCAGGGATATGCATTGGGACTTGCTCTCCGGCGAAGCTTAAATTATCAGGCAAGGGAATAGAAGCATTTTTTTGTGGAACTATTGGATCCTCTGGAATTTCCTGAAAAACTTGTGGCTCCTGTTCTATTTCATTGTTACCAACTGACCGGAATTCATTAAAACTTATATATCCTATGAGCAGGATAAGGCAGATCATTGCCAGGAATTGACGGGGCTCTTTCAAGGTTTAGAAGTTTGGCGACAATAAATACTTTGAATAAAAATCATCAATTACATTTACTGCTTCTATTGGAGTTTCTACAATGTTAACAAAGTCAAAATCCTCCTTGTTCACGTTTTGTTCTTCAAGCACAACATTTCTAATCCAATCGAACAATCCGCCCCAATATTTTCTTCCAACCAAAACTATTGGAAATGGCCCTATCTTTTTTGTTTGGATCAAGGTGATTGCTTCAAACATCTCATCCATAGTACCAAATCCTCCTGGCATCACGATAAATCCCTGGGCATATTTTACAAACATCACTTTCCTCACGAAGAAATAATCGAAAGATATCAACTTATCTGGATCTATGTATATGTTACTGAATTGTTCATGGGGTAAGTCAATGTTCAACCCAACTGACTTGCCATTTTGGCTTTTTGCACCTCGGTTACCTGCTTCCATTATCCCGGGCCCTCCTCCAGTAATTACCCCATACCCATGGCGAACGAGTTCAGCCGCAATTTCTTCAGCCATTTTATAGTAAGGGTGATCACTTGTTGTTCTGGCAGAACCAAAAATAGATACACATGGCCCGATTTTGGACAACTTATCAAACCCTTCTACAAATTCCGACATTACCTTAAAGATCACCCAGGAGTCGGAGCTTTTGATCTCGTTCCAGTCTTTATCTTTAAAAGCCTGCCTGATTTTTTTCTCAGCCTCAGGGTTTACATTTTTTGAACTTTTTTCCAAATCTTTCATGCTTTTTTGCCCAAAAAAGGGCAGCAAATTTACCTATTCTAAATTTTTAACCAAACCTTTACGATATTAATTGATATGCAAAGGTCATACCTAATGAATACAAATTTTATCGCTTTGGCATTAAATCATTTAAAGCTAACGATAGTTCAGGGTACTGAAATTCAAATCCAGAATTTTCAATTTTCTCAGAAGATACCTTATTTCCCCCTAAAACCATGGAAGCCATTTTTCCAAGGATAATTTTCAGTAGAAAACCCGGTACATTCGGCAAAAAAAATGGTTTCTTAAGTGTTAAGGCTATCAGCCTGGTAAATTCTTTGTTTGTAACTGGATTTGGGGATACGGCATTATAAACATCATTTAAGGTGTCATCCTCCATGGCCTTAATAATCATTCTACAAAGATCTTCAATATGTATCCAACTGATATACTGATCTCCCCTACCTAAAGCTGCACCAAATCCCAGCTTAACAGGTTTGGCAATTTTCTCCAAAGCACCTCCTTTTTTACTCAAAACCAGTCCCATTCTCAACTTCACGGTTCTTATATCCAGATCAACAAATTTATCAACCTCGGCTTCCCATTCCTTAACTACCGTGGCCAAGAAATCATCACCAAACCGACTTCCCTCTTTTTTCTCAATAGAACCACTATCATATCCATAATAACCAATTGCAGAGGCTGAAACAATCACTTTGGGTTTTTCATTTCTTTGCTGAAGCTTGTTAAAGATCAGTTCCGTACTCTTGGTTCGGCTATTCTTAATTTCACGTTTTCTTTCCCTGGTCCACTTTTTTTCACTCAAATTAGCCCCGGCCAAATTCACGATACAATCGACTCCATTAAAGGTCGAATCATCTATTTCACCTTTCCCCGGATTCCAGGTATATTTCTTAATACCAGAATCAGTATCCTGCTGTCTTCCCAAGTGTACTACTTCGTAACCTTTGCTGATCAATTGTTCAGTAAGAGCAGAACCTACCAGTCCACTCCCGCCGGTAATTAAAACTTTAGTCATCATAATTAAATTATACGAAGCCCAAAGAAAGCATCGAAGTATAAATAATAAAAATTTATTGACTAATTAGATTTTTACTAGCTTGCATAAATTGTGTTAAATGTGTTTTACCAAGTTGACAATCATGAAACTTTTGATGATTTTTATAATTGCATTCTCATATCTTCTTCCTGATGCTTTCCCGCAAAAAATCACCATCAATACCCAAACCAAGCGCGTAGAGGGTCATAATTACAGGGGATATGAGTCTGATATAAGAGGAGATTATGAGGATATTAAAAGTAATTGGTTAAAACTGTTGCGTAAAAAAGCCAAACTGAAAACCCGGCGAAATCATTATCAAATAGATGAACTGGCACTTTTGAATATGGGCATGGTAGTGACCGGATTTTCTAAAATTAGCTCCAATGACAGCACCGTTAATATTTGGTTGGCATTAAATCCCGAAGAAATACTGGAAGATACAGTTGAACTGGTAAACAACGAGTTGGAATCTTTGCTCTATAATTTTACTTTCGAGCACTATAAATCAGGTATTCAAAAGCAGATTAATGATGCTGAAAGAGCGGCCACTTTCACAAGCAGAAAACATCAGCAGCTAATACAAGAAGCCAAAAGTATGGACATCAAACTATTGGATGTTCAGAATGAAAAGAAAAAGCTGGAAGAATCCCTCATCAGTATTGAGCTTGAGTTACAAGTACTACTACAAAGGATTGAGAACAATAAAACTGATCAGGAAACAGCCTATAAAGACCTTGAAGAAATTAAAAAGGTTTTGGAAGGTTATAAAGAGAAGTTGAAAAAATTGGGGCAGTAACATTATCCATTTTGCTGTCCTTTAAAATTCGCATCATTTTTTACAAACAATAGTGCTTTCCCACATTTACTATTTTGTATATTTCATATATAATTTATGTCTATAGTTACTTCTATATATTTATCTGTATATAATATTATACAATATTGCACATAAATTAAAATAATAAGTGAAATGTGTTTTGACCCCTCTTTGTTTACAGAAATTGAGAAATCCCATAAACGTTTTGAAATAGAACTAGAAGCATTGCTCAAAGATATTGATGAGGGCAGGATTGATATCCAATTTGCATATCAGCAACTCACTGAAATCAAGAAATTGATGAATAAGCAAAAGGAGAAGTTAAAAGTGCTTCGGCAATAACTACTTCTTGGCCATTCAAAATCCTATTGCCCAAGCATTAGCTTTACACACGGACTATACTGATCTACTAATGGGGATTTTAAGAAGAATTGCCTTGATTATATCTGCCGTGATCACATCATCGGCTTCGGCTTCATAGTTTAAAAGTATCCTGTGGTTCATTACTTCAATAGCAACTTCCTTGATATCTTCGGGAAGAACATAGTCGCGATCGTCAAAAAAGGCTACACATTTTGCTGCCTTGTTAAGGTTTATGCTTGCCCTAGGCGAGGCGCCATACTGAATGTACTGTGCTTCATCTTTAAGGCCATATTCCAAAGGATGGCGGGAGGCATAAACCATTTCAATAATATATCTTTCCAGCGATTCAGAAATCGCCACTTGATTTATTTCATCCCTAATAGCAAAAATATCTTCAATACTTAAGACAGCATCCACCGAATCATCAAAACTCATATTCGACATCCTCCTCATCACTTCCAGTTCCTCTTCTTTATCAGGATAGTCAACATTTACTTTCATCATGAACCGGTCAATTTGGGCTTCGGGCAAGCTATATGTCCCTTCCTGTTCCACTGGGTTTTGGGTAGCCATTACAAAAAATGGCTTGTCGAGCTCGTAGGTTGTTTCACCAATGGTTACGCTCTTCTCCTGCATTGATTCCAATAGTGCTGACTGGACTTTTGCCGGTGACCTGTTTATCTCATCAGCCAAAATCATATTGGCAAAAATAGGGCCTTTTTTAACTTCGAATTTTGCCTGCTTCTGGTTGTATATCATAGTGCCCACCAAATCTGCAGGCAAAAGGTCTGGTGTAAATTGTATTCTTTGAAAATCCAGGTGCAGTGCCCTGGCTAAAGTACTAACGGTAAGTGTCTTGGCAATTCCCGGTACACCTTCCAGCAATATATGGCTTTGGGTGAAAAGACCTACCATTAGCCTGTTTATCAATGCTTTTTGGCCAACAATGACTTTTGCTACTTCATCATAAACTTTTCTTATCTTATCACGATGCTCTTTTTTTAGATCCTCACTCTCCGCTGTCTGTGATTTTGTTGCTTCCATTCCTAAATTAGCTGTTTATTAAAAATAAAGACCCTCACGGGCCTTCCATTGATAATGGATTAAATGATAAAGTACCGCAATATTATATAATTAAATCGAAAAATTTGATAATGGGTTACGAAACTGTTTGATCTGTCTCTTGAAATAATGATGAAATGGTTTAAATTGGTTGCATGATTTCAACTATTAAAAAACCACTTCAAATATTATTCGTTTTGGCCATCTTAC
>CBDVAV010000141.1:0-8987 GCA_965372055.1 uncultured bacterium
TGCTTGATCAACCTGTGCTTTTAATTTGTATTGGCCATTTTCATCCAGAAAATCAATAAACCTGGCCTCTTTGCCAACTATACCTATCAAACTTTGGATAGCTTGATCATTTACCTTGATCAAAGGCTTTTCCTGCCACACGGCATGGTCAGTTACCATACCCAGGAACACTTGCTCGGCTGTGAGGTTTTCGTATGAACTCTTCTTATAAATCTTTACCAGAAGCTGGCTTGCCATGGTATTAATGGGCATCACTCTCCCTTCTTGGTTCTGAACCTGCAGTTTTCCAAAAGCAGCGGCATGGTTTTTATCTATTGCAGGCAGAACCTCTGATGGTATCAGGCTTTGTAGATTACTGCTATGAGTATCCTGTGCCTTGGCTGTTTGCAATCCTAAAAATGGGGTCAATATCAGCAAAATTGATAGGGCCATTTTTTTTCTCTCCCCATGAGTTTCTTTTAGTTGATGAATGATTCTTGAAAACCTGGTTTTCTTTGTAAAAAATGACACGATAAGGCTGGCAAAAAGAAGGAAATATCCAGTGTAGGTCACTACTGTTCCCCAATAATCATGGTTCACTGAAAGGATAGTGCCTTTTTCGTCCCTATCATAAGAAGATTGGTAGAATCGATAACCGCCATACTCGAGAATATTATTCATGAAAATCCTAAAGGGGCGTTCTACACCTTTATTTTCATCAATCAAGGTTATTTCACTGGCAAAAGAAGATGGGCTGTCGGATCCGGGATATCGATCAAGTTGAAATTCATTGAGTTTCAGTGAGAATGGTAATTCATATGCTTTATACCCCAACATAACCCCAACGGATACATTTCCTAATTGAATATCTTTTTGTTTTCCCCATTCCAGAAAACTATCCTGTTCATTTATTCTCACCATGGCCACTGGTATGCCTTTCTCAACATCTTCATCTATTGGCTTATAGACCATGGTTCCGTTAAGCAATAAATCCTTTACCACAAACGAATGATCCTTATAAGTATGAACCGTCATCAAATCAAGGGGAATAAATCCATCAACCAAATGGGAGTTTTCCTGATTTTCTGAACTATTGACATTTACTGGCTCAGGAAATTTCATGAACAGTTTATTGTCCTCTCTAATTATCTGCAAAAGATCTGATTTTGATGTATCTCCAAAACTCAACCCGAATTCATGAACAAACTCTGATTCTCCTTCTTTAATAAATACCTCGTGCCTTCCGTCAGCACCTCCTACAATCACATTAAGGTAAGGTGAACCTTTCCCGGATTCATCGCGTACCAGGGTTTCTACAGCATTGGGATAATATTCAATAATTGATACATCAATCAGGTCTTCGTACACATCAAAAGTTTCCTTAAAAAGGTTCTTCCGAAGTGGAGAGAGCATAATCTTTTTGTTAATGCTTCTAATCTCACTTCCTTTGATAAATTTGGCGAAGAAATAAGTATCCATGGATTGGAACTTGTTAGTAGTTTGACCATTCCTGATATGCATTTGACCTTCAAATCCAATATACCTGGTAATGGCAGCCCCGGCAATGATTATAATTAATGCCAGATGGATCACTAAAATATTCAGCTGACTTTTGTGGTATAATCGCCGGGTGAAAATCATGCCCGTAAAATTAATTACCATCAGAAGCATCAAGACTTCAAACCATCTTGCATTGTATATGAGCATTCTCGCAGTGGTAGCATCATAATCATTCTCTATAAAAGTGGCATAGGCTATGGCTACAGCAAAAACAATCAATAAGACACCCATTAAAGTACCAGAGAACAAAAATCTAAAGGCTTTCATATTTCTAAGGCTTTAATGTTTACATCAAGTTTTTTTTAGTTGAGCAAGTGGCTTCCCAACCCTTCAAATTCTGCTTTAAACCAACTTATCATTACATCAAATATGATAAAATTAGAGGGCCGCAAATATGATAAATGTTAGGATATTAGGTGATAATCATCGGTAAGATCACTTTATTTATCATAATCGGATCCAACGTGTCTGTGGCTTTTGCCATGGCAAACAAAATTGCAAGTTCCACCGGATCCCTGATCCAAATCTATGTGTGTTTCGCCATTCCTGTTGGGACCAAAATTACTGGTACTTAAGTTGATCAGATAAGAATTTCTCAACGGATCACCTCCGCTAAAACCATGGGGATCATGGCAAACATTACAGGAGGTATAGGCAAGAAAATGACCTCCTTTCATGCCAGAATGTATGGTATTAACGGTGGTCATATCGTGACATTGGGCACATAGGGCAAATTCAGTGGCAAGGGTTGCGTCACTATGGTTAGCCAAACCAGTGGTTTCATTCAAGTTGTAATTAGCTTTTAATATCCGTGGATAGATTGAACCATGCGGGCCCGCAACCGCTCCACCATCACTTGCATGGCAATCAGTACAATAAATGATGCTTGATGCAGTATGCCCAATCAGGCCGCGAGGATTGGGATTATTTCCAACACCAACTACAGGATGATAAGTCCCATTATTGGTATCAAAATCCAGGCGCACATTGTTGCTCCCTAACTGCCTGGGGGTTGGAATTGCCGTAACTGGATTGTCAGAATGGCAACGATAGCACAATTCGTATTGATTGGTAATAGGGTTTACTTCTACACCACTTTGGTTTATCCCTGGTAATTCTGCCAGATACCCGTTTGCCAGCGGGGCACTGGCTATTGAATTGTTTACAGCATGAGGATTATGGCAATCCTGGCACTCAACGTGTGGTGTGGCCAAGTCGATCAAGGTAGTTTCATTGGGGTCATGAATCTGGTTGTATCCAAATACATTATGATTATAAGTTTTATTTATGTCTGTTTGAATATCAGTTGAGGCAACATTACCGTTATGGCAGTCAAGGCAATTATTTTCTTCCGAGGCAGATTTTAATAAACGCGGCCTTCCTCCTAGATTCGCAGCATGCGAGTCATGACAATTAGCACAAGCATTTTGAGCTACATTGTCATAAGGTGGATCAGCCGACGGCGGTATTGGGGTTCCTATATGAGCCCAGGGGTTTGTTCCGGTTAAGTTCCAGGTAGCTATGGAAGAACTATGACTTGAAGAAGCCCAATCAGTATTAATATGGCAATCCATACATAAAGCAGAAAACTCATTTGAAGCAACTAGAAATTTACCATTAGTATTATCATGGGGATCATGACAAGTCGCACATTGTACTTTGCCATTGCCATCCAAAGTCACAGGAAATAATGGAGGGTTTTGAAATTGTCCATCAGCTATAGCTACGGAGCTATATACAAATGATACTGGGTGATCATCGGATAAGTCTGTACTAAGTAAGCCTCTTCCTGCCGGCATTGTCCCTCCACTACCATCGAAAATATCTGTGGCTGTACTGGCCACACTCCCTAAGGCAATGGTACCATCGTGGCACGAAAGGCACAAGATTGATGAACCATCTGGTTGCCGCGAGCCATCCACAGGAATATCAGAAGTGGAACTTACTGAATTGTCATACATAGTATATGTTTGCCCCGGATCATTTCTGTTCCATAAAGGAGCTTGAGGATTACTATTGTGGGGTGTATGACAAAATATGCAGACTTGCCCTTCAGAACTGGATTTAACTGTTCCTGGGCCGTTAACGGATAAATTATGGGCTGTATTAACAATAGACTGTGAGTAGGCTTGAAAATGAAGCCCTAATAGAAAAAATGAAATAATTATTACGAAACTCCTCAATTCAATCACTTTTAACTAGTTGGAATATCTGGACACGTGAATTATAACTGTCTGCTATATAAATAAAATCCTCATCATCAATAAATATACCGGAAGGCATCCAAAAGTGTCCTTTATCCCGGCCTTGCCCACCGAAATAATACAGCAGTTTCCCAGATTTATTGAATACCTGTACCATGTGAAACAAGGTGTCCACTATATAAATATTTCCACGGGAGTCTGTGGCAATACCTTTTGGCCTGGCAAAATACCCAGTGGCATCACCGGTTTTGCCAAAAAATGAAACAAACTCTCCATTTTTATCAAATATTTGCACCCTGAAGTTAAGGGCGTCTATAACATAAACATTACCTGTCTGGTCAATCCAGATATGGGTGGGAAAATTAAACTCCCCCGGGCCACCTCCTCTGTTGCCAATGGTTTTGATCAATTTACCGTTTTCATTTAACACAGATATTCTGTGGGCACCGCTTTCAGTAATCCAAATCTCTTTATTTGTTTTTGAATAAGCTATTCCCGTCGGTTTGTCAAGTATAAGCGAATCATTTAATTCCTTAATTCGTTTACTGTCCTCACTTAGCAAATAAATTTTATTTGAGCGTGAATCAGTAAAAAGTATATCATTACTGGGCATAGAACAGATTCCAATCAAAGAAGTAAAATAATCTGTTTTCTTGCTAAAGGGTTTTGGGATTTCAGCCAGGTTTTTATTCACCTCGACCAGTGTTCTATTCCCCTGGTCTAAAATCCAGAATGAATTTGGATTTTTTGCTAAAACAGAAATTGGTTTGATGACTCCGGTAGACTTTTTGCCAAATAAAAAATTACCTATCTTTTTTAAAATATTTTGCTTTTCAATATTACCTTCTGAGGAGGGAAACTGGCTTACCCAGCGGATAATTGCCGTATCCGAATTGAATGTATTATCTATATTAATAGCATCCTGTGCCTGACTGCTACACAACATGAAGATCATCAAGACTCTGATTAGTATTGATTCACATATGTATTTTCTCCTTATCAATTTTAACATTATTTTTCTATCACTATCGAATCCAGTAATATTTCCCGTTCATATTTCTTCTCAGCATGACAACCGGTAGAACAAGATCCTCCATTTTCCAGTAAAGTGTAATTAATGGGCATCTCCCAATTGCCAAATGGTACTTCTTGATTTATCAGATGTTTATTTACACTTCCGTGCACGTTATGACATATCTTACAACTTCTTCCCTTGTTCCCATTAATATGAGTAAAATGCAAATTTTGATCCCCATTTCTGAAATTGGTTGCAGTAATAGTCACCGGATTCTCAATGAGTTCCTTATCATGACAATTGAAGCATAGTGCAAAATTGTCTGCTTCCGCGGAAGCGTAATCCTCAATAGGAAATGATTCTTTCAGGAGGGTATGTTTTTCCGAAGCATGAGGATTGTGGCATATTGTACAACCTTCGTTCTCAATTGCGCCATGAATTGTATTCCCCTCTTTTAAGAGTTGCTCAATGTCAGAAACTGACCCGGTGGATGTAGTAATGGTTTCATTATGACAGTTCAAACACAGGTCTTTTTCCTTGGAACGTAGTATTTTCTTTTCAGCAGAAGCATGTGGAGTGTGGCAATTAAGGCAGGTTTCGCCTTCATTTACGGCACCGTGAACCAGGGGCATTTGGTGCATGGTTGTAACAAACTCTTCATGGCAAGTAATACATAATTCTTTTGGTTTGTAATCTAAAAGATGGCTTTCTTTTGAGCTGTGGGGTTGATGGCACTTAAAGCAATCTTCTTTAAAGGGGGGATGCACATGCTCCAATCTGAGTTCGCTTCTTTGAGTCCTGTGACAACTCCTGCACAAGCTGGAAGTTCTGGTTGTATTCAAAAATTTCTCATTATCCGCCTGATGAGGATTGTGACAACCCTGGCAATTGCCATCGGTAATGGCCTGGTGTGTCATGTTCTCTTCTGGTAAATCCAATTCATGGCACTCATAGCACAAATTTGATACTGGGTTTTCCCTCAATACGTATAGATTGGGGGTGCCATGTGGTGAATGGCAAAGCAAGCATTTACCTTCTTCAATGGGTGGATGAACATGGTCTTCCTCATTTTTCGGATCATGGCATGAATAACATAAGTCAGGCACTTTAGCTGCCAGGGCAAATCCCTGTACATTATCCATTGGGTGTTGATTTCCATTGGCTTCATGACATCTCTCGCAATCCTTCTTCGCGGGGGCGTGAACTTCTTCATGTTCCAATACGGCTCCATGACAGTCTAAACATGTTTTTATGGTATCATTAGGTAATAAATGATTATTATAACTTAATTCTGTCCGCCAAGTATCAATAGTTTTAAATAGGTTGAAAAATCTAGGTGACAAAGCGGAAAGCCCAAGAAACGATATCAGTAAAAATCTAATCATTATTTAAAACCATGTTAAAATATTCTTTCAATTTGAAAATATATTCCTTTGAAATTTACCCGGTTTCCTACATAAACACGTCTGTACATTTCGAAACCCAATGTCATATTTAAATTTCTAATAATTTTCAAAACCTCGCTCCTGGCGGTTATTAAATCCAAATCAATTCCTCTCCCCGTCTGACTTCTATATCCCGCATCGAAATTGATTTTTGTATGTGAATTAATACGATAGATAACCTTACCAAATATGTTTGCTATTACTTGATCTGTTTGGGTTTCGGGGAAATAATAGTCATTAATATTTCCATTTAGGGAAACTGATAAGTTTTTAATAATATCACCATTTAATTGCACGTAATACCGCTTTTTTCGATAGGGAATTATATCACTATCGTATCTGTCAAATTCAATGCCCCCTCTAAAGAATTTAAATTGAATACGGCTGCCATAAACATTTTGATTAAATTTATTCAGAGTTAGTAAATCTGTAAATTCCGTGTTTTTAAAATCTTGATTTGAGGTAGTGAAATAAAACTCAATTATTCGGTTGAAGAGTGAAATATTTGCTGAAAAGGTCTCATGGTCAGCATCATAATTGTAGGATGCAACCTGAGTAGCTGTATAATCAATATAGATGTTCTCATTATCAGCAATCTGGCCACCGGGAATACGCTGAATTTCTAAAAATTCATTTCTTTCAATTAATACGTAATCGAAATTCAGCTGGTAAACAATTGCTCCTGTCGCATCTTTTACCAACACTGTTGATGGATCAACAAATGGCTTATCCAGTAAAACAATCTGATCATCAGCTAAAACATGCTCCTCATTTATAATGCGCAAAGGAATAGGATCACTTTCAACGTTTTGGTGATGCCTTTTAAAACCATATGAAAGAGATAGGCGTCCGCCAGTAGCTATGTTTTTAACATATTTAATATTTAAGCCTGCCCTATTATTAGTTTCCTGGAATACGGAATGAACAGTACTATTGTATTGGTAAAACACATTCGTAGATAAGCTTAAAAAAAGCTCGTGCCCCAATCTGCCGGTTACATTATGTTGATCATATTCCTGGAACTCCTGATGAAATTTGGAATAATTATAATTACCTGACAGGTTAAAATCATTCGGTAAACTCAACGATACATCTTCCAACACCTGTAACCTTGAATAGTCAATTGCCCCTTTTTGGTTAAGATTTGAAATTCTTGATCTAAATAAGTAGTTCTGCTGAGGATCAAGAAAAATACTATTGTTGAGATAGATATTATCAATCCTGTTAATAGTCAGCACAGAATTATAGTCCTCGTTTAAATAATTATTATGAGAATATACTAATTCATGGTTGCCACCATTGGGAAAAGATTTAGAAATTCTTCCATGAAAGCTTTTATGATCGTTTTTAGTGATACGGCCTGTGAGGGTTTCTTTTTGATTCCATTTTCTATTGGAGTAATTAATACTAAGAGGAAGAAATTTATTTCTAAAAGAATATGATGCACCCCATTGTTTCCTGTTGGTTTTAATATTGGTTAGATGCTCTCTATTGACAAAATTTTGGCTATAGTTTACAAATCCACTCAAACTCATCACTTTTTTGGAAAAAAATGTTGCCCTGAGATCTATTTTTTTGCTGGTTAAAACTTCAGAGCGATCAGGGCTTACTATATATTTTTGTTGGTTTGTTCCCGGATTAAACTCCCCACCCACATCAAGCAATAAAAAATTAGGATGCCAAACAGAACTTCGTGTGTTTAATAAAACCCCTCCTGTGAAAAATGAATTTTTAGAAAAATCGGAAAAGTTATTTATAGCTTCATTCTGCTCCCGGTAATTTCCCTTTATTCTTACAGCACCAGATATAGACGTAAGATTCCATGGCTGGAAGGAATTATTGTCATTCTGTCCATAACCATTCAAGGATATCAGGATAATTATATGTACAAAATTTTTCAAGATCTTTACATAATGCCTCAGTTTAATATGTATTTATCTTCTCCACCATGGGGATTATGACACTCAGTACAATTCTTTTCTTCGTTATTTTTATGATATTCAGGTTGGTAAACCTGTTTAGCATTATGGCAATGAAGGCACAATTGCTTGTCCGACCTAAGAAGTAATTTTTCAGATTTTTCCAAGTGGGCATCATGGCACGTCGCACAATATTCTCCAGCTACTGGCCCATGCACATAACTGTATGTTTCGCTAAAATCCCCATGACATTTATTACAAATCCCGGCTTGCAACATAAACCTATTATCACTACCGTGTGGATTATGGCATTCTGTACAGTTGGTTTCTTTAATCTCCTTATGAATTTGATTACTTGTGACGGTTTTAGAATCATGGCAGTAAAAACATATTTGCTGACCGGACCGTAACAGTAATTTTTTAGATTCAGTAACATGTGGTTGATGACAGGAAGTGCAGTATCCGCCAACTACAGGTCCATGTGAAAAGCTATGTTTTTCTGTAAAATCGTTGTGACATTGAAAACAGAGTTGCGGTTGTGGCTGAATAAATTTGCCCATTGAGTTTTGATCATGACAGCTACCACATTCTTTTTCCTTGTAGGGTGGATGAATTGTATTTTGAGGTTTCAGAGCACTTTCAATAGTGACTATTCCCGTGCTATCATTAAGGTTTAAAGTATCCCGGGCATCAATTGTTTCTTTACTGGGATCCGGAACACCATCAAAAACCTTAGATAATATCTTATACCTGAATTTTGGTGAGCACCCCATGTAAAATGAAAGTGCCAATACTAAAAATATACATACATATATATATTTGTATGGTTGCATTTATTATTCAACATTATTATTTATGTTCAATA
>CBDVAV010000142.1:0-8982 GCA_965372055.1 uncultured bacterium
TAATATTAGCTCCCAATTCAAAAACACACAAAAGTAGTGATTAAAAACTTTAACACAAAAATGACTATTCAATTAAGAATGCCTATTGATAAAGGATTAATAATGGCTTTGTGCCTATTATATTTTACTTATTCAAGGGTTTATTGAAAAACCAGCAACAAATCCAAATATAGGCCCAAAAAAAGTAAAATTATTTTAGGGGTATATTTCTGTATTGATGTTTAAGAGGCAAACATTAAATTTTGAACCAGATAATTAGCTAATAATGAAACTTAATAAAAGTACAAGTATCTTAACACTCCTCATCGTTGGAGTGATAACAGGGGTCTTAATTTCATGTAATAATGATTCAAGTCAAACCGCTAGGATAATTGTTACCCTGACTGATTCCCCTGGAGATTATGATGCAGTAAATATTGATGTGATTGGGCTTGAAGTACACGCGAGCCAAGGAGAGCAGCAAAGTGGATGGACAAGTTTGAACACAAATTCAGCTGTTTATGACCTGCTTCAACTAACCAATGGCACTGAAGCATTACTTGCCGATACAGAATTCCCAACTGGTAAAATATCTCAATTAAGACTTGTTCTTGGTGATAACAATACCGTATTAACTGAAGGAAATGAACTTCCTTTGGCTTTAACGGTACCTAGCGGTCAGGAATCAGGTTTGAAACTGCTTATCAACGAGACTTTAGAAGCGGGGATCACTTATACCTTTAAACTTGATTTTGATGCTGCAAGGTCAGTTGTTAAAGCTGGAACATCAGGAAAATTTAATCTAAAGCCGGTGATTAAAGTAATAACTGAGGCTACCAGTGGTGCAATTAGGGGTTCTGTGCTTCCGGAAACTGAAAACGTGGCAATTTATGCCATGCAGGGGATGGATACCATTCGCACAAGTTATGCAATCGAAAATATTGCTGATTTTATCATCAGTGGGTTGGATCCCGGAATCTATGATGTAGTATTTGATCCCGGGGAAACATCCTCGTTAAACTCTCTTGCCATTTAGGGTATTGAAGTTATCATCGGTGAAGTAACTCCCATGGATACTGTTCAACTCCAATAAAGAAATTTAAAATAAGCGTTAAGTCTTGGGTTCAAAGGCAGGGGGATTGGCAAAAAAGTTGTCATTCCCCCATTTTTTATGCCTTATATCCCATCTCACCAAATAGGTAGTGGATACAATTTGTTTTGGCAACACTTGGCAGTTTGGTTTGGTATTTGCAAAAAGGTTAAATAAATCAAAATTGACAGTGAAGCATACATTGTATTTATTTTCTTTAATGGTGGTACTAACCAGTTGTAATCCTGATAATTTCGAAAATCCAGACCCCGGAATTGTTTACTTCATGGTAACAGAGTATCCTAATGTAAATAGAGGGGATTCTTATATTTTGCCGCTAACTGATCCAGACCATATTCAAACAGCACGTGATATTATAACCAATCCTCAAGATAGCCCTGACAGAATAGCTGTTGCAAGGATAGAACGCCAACCCGATAATCTATTGATCAAAAATAAAGACCTGCTTCAAGACATTACCTGGTCATGGCATATAGTGGAATTCCAAGGTTTTGCCGGATCTACCATTGAAATTATAGATGGAAGCCCAACAACAGTGGAAGAGGACATCGGGTTCTGGTTTCAAAATACAGCAAATTCCAGTGATTTTGGCACGATTGGATTTTGGGGTTATACCGTAACCAAAGAAGTGCAGTCAAATGAATTGAAGTGAGTTTGAGTGTGAGTTTGAGTGTACTATTTCATCTCTTGTTTTTCCAGTCGAATTGAATATTCAATTATCTTAGCAGAATGAATAACAATTATTTTGGTATGAATACTACATACAAACTCATCGGGGCAATTATGATACTAGTTGCCCATTGGTCATGCACGGAGAAGCAACAAAAAACTTTGCATGAAGAAAAGGAAGAATTAAATGAAAGTGGCTACAATGAAGCCCTGGCCAATGAACTGGGAGCCGATGAATACGGGATGAGGCAATATGTTTTTGCTTTCCTTAAAGCCGGCCCTAACCGCGATCAGGATTCTGTTACTGCCGCTAATTTACAACGTGCCCACTTGGACAATATCCAAAAGCTGGCTGATGAGGGAAAACTAGCACTGGCCGGCCCATTTATGGATGATGGTGACATCAGGGGTATCTACATTTTTGCTGTAACCAGTTTGGAAGAGGCCAGAAAGCTTACCGAAACAGATCCCGCAATAATAGCCGGCAGACTTGAAATGGAACTCCACCCCTGGTATGGCTCGGCAGCAGTGATGAAAATCAATGATATTCATAATACACTTTCTAAAGCAGATCCATAAATTATACATTGATTAAATTAATTCGGTAAATATCGTGCTAACAGCAGAAGAATTTAAAACCCACTGGCTTACAAAAACAGATGTAAACTTAGTGTCCTATACGGAAAAGGAATTGGATAATGCCAACCTCAAACCAAATACAAAATCATTCCTGATAGAATCCGGTTTACCGGAAATCTGTGCACCATATTTATCATTTAATGAAAAGCTATATTCAGACAATCTCTTAAGTTTAAAAGATTACCACAATCTTGAAAATGATGACTTTTCCCACTTTTATGTATTGGGCACCGAGACCAACAACGCTGATATGATTTGTATTGATTCCAGTGTTGATGACAAAATATTTGTAGTAAGTAATGATCACATCCATAATATTGACCAAAAAACCAACCTAGAATACCAGGAGGGGTTTATTCCAACCATGTTTATCAATTCCTCAGTTTTGCAATTGGCACAATCAATTTTCACTTTCGGGGATTTTGTAAATAACATAAGAAAAGCCAATGATGGTATTATATTTTTCGATTGTGACATTTCCAAAGATCAAGCATCCCAACTGGAAAAATCGTTAAGAGAAGTTGATGATATCTGTACAGAAAAAAACAGTTTCTGGTGGTTCGAACTGGAAAATCTTAATATTTCTTAGCTGAAATTTTGATTTTGGAAAACTTTTTGTTGCTATAAACCATCTAACATTTAGATGAATTGAGTAAATTAAATCATTTTATTTTGTATAAAACTGATTGAAAAAGTAACTATTTTTTATTGATTCAGTATTAAATAAATAAATACCATATTTTTTCGTTATGAAATAAGCCCATTCAACAACACATAGATAACCTACCAACCATGAAAAAAAGAATATTATTAGGCTCGGGAATTGTATTGGTCTTGATCATTCTTACCATAGTATACCAGACAAGCAAAGGTGGATCTGCAGAAAACTCAGAAATACTAACTGCTGTCCAATATGGTGATTTTGTTATCGATGTGGCCACCACTGGCGAACTGGAGGCGAAAAACTCTGTGAACATCACTGGGCCAAACGGCCTGCGAAGGGCACAAATATGGCAAATCAAGATTGATCACATTGTAGACGAAGGAACGGTAGTATCAAAAGGGGATTATATCGCGAGAATGGATCAAACAGAACTGATGGATAAAATCCAGCAGGCCAGAAATGATTTGCAGCAAAGTGATTCAAAGTACACCCAAATGAAACTTGATACAGCATTGGATTTACGCAAAGCCAGGGATGAGTTGATCAATTTGAAGTATGACATCCAGGCCAAGGAAATAGTGGTTGAGCAGTCAGAATATGAACCTCCTGCTACACAAACACAGGCCAAAATTGAGTTCGAAAAGGCTAAAAGAGCCTCTAGTCAGGCTCTGGAGGCATATTCTTTGAAAAACCAAAAAGCAGTGGCTCAAATGCGGGAAGCTGCAGCCGAACGAAACGAAGACCTCAACAAGGTAAATTTCCTTGAAAAACTTCTTTCTCAGTTCACCGTGACTGCCCCGGAAGATGGGATGGTTATTTATGCAAGGACATGGAATGGAACAAAGAAGGGTGTTGGTTCCACCATACAAACCTGGAACCCAACTGTTGCCACCTTGCCTGATCTTAGTTCCATGGTATCCAAAACCTATGTCAATGAAGTAGATATCAGGATCGTTGCCGAAGGGCAAAAAGTATTGCTCGGACTGGATGCCTTTCCAAACAAGAAACTCACCGGGAAAGTTGTTGAAGTTGCCAATATTGGTGAACAAAAACCTAATTCAGATAGCAAAGTATTCCAGGTCAATATTGAGATTAATGAATCAGATACAACCTTAAGGCCGGGAATGACCACCAGTAATACAATTGTTGCCGAAGTTATTCCAGATGCAATATTTGTCCCATTGGAATGCCTGCATTCACAAGGGGATACTTTAACCTATGTACTTAAAAAAGAAGGCCTATCTTATAGAAAACAGGAAGTACGAGTGGGAAAATCAAATACCGATCACACCATCCTGCTTGAAGGGGTTAAGGAAGGGGATTTACTTTATCTGTCCAATCCTTCAGGGTTCGAAACTAAAAGTCTTGTTATGCTGGCTTCTTCCCTTGAGCAAGCCTCAAATAACTAATGGGAAAGTATTTATTCAATCTTTACATCGCCTTTGACGCGCTAATGTCGAACAAGTTGCGGTCTTTATTGACCGCCTTGGGGATAATATTTGGGGTGGCAGCAGTGATCTCCATGATGGCCATTGGTGGTGGTGCCCAGGAAGAAATCATGGAGCAAATAAAATTGGTAGGTGTAAATAATATTGTGATTACACCAGTTATAGAGCAGGAAGAAGAAGAATTGTCAGAATCAGGAGGCGCTTCTAAAGAAAAGAAGAATTTTTCTTCGGGCTTAACCTTACTTGATACTGAAAGTATTGCAGAGATTGTTCCTGACTTGAATAAAATAAGTTCTGAAATAGTATTGGAAACACATATCATCAAAAATGGCAGGAGAAGATCTGCCAAACTGGTTGGGGTAAACAATAATTATTTTGATGTGGCAAACTTCAAATTTCAAGAAGGCCTTAGGTTTTCAAAGGTTCAGCTTGAGCTTGGGGCTGCAGTTTGTATAATCGGAAAAGGCGTTCAATCAAAGTTTTTTAGTCAGGAAAACCCCATTGGAAAGAGAATTAAAGTTGGCAGGCACTGGCTCAAAGTTATTGGTGTGCTGGAAGAAAGGTATATTTCCAAAAAAAGCATCTCCAGCCTTGGCATCAGGGATTATAACATGGATGTTTACGCCCCTATTAACACCGTGCTTTTAAGATATAAAAACCGAGCCCTGATTACCGAAGCAATGATAAAACGCAGCCAGCGAAACAATGATGACGATGAGGAAAAGGCTGCACCTAATTATCACCAGTTGGACAGGCTGGTAATCCAGGTAAGTGAAACCGAAAAGCTGAATGGCGTGGCAGAGGTTGTTTCCAAGATCCTGGAAAGAAGACACTATGGCACCGTGGATTTTGAAATTTCAATTCCTGAACTACTGTTAAAACAACAACAGAGAACAAGGAGTATTTTTAATTTCGTTTTAGGGGCAATTGCCGGGATTTCGTTACTGGTGGGTGGAATAGGAATTATGAATATAATGCTGGCATCGGTAATGGAGAGAATAAAAGAGATTGGGCTAAGATTGTCCATCGGGGCCAAAAAGAAGGATATTGTATTCCAATTTTTATTCGAAGCGGTGATGATCAGCATTTCTGGTGGTGTGGTAGGGGTAATACTTGGCATACTTTTAACAGTGGTTGTGTCCTATGCGGCAGATATTCCTACCATTGTCAGTATCTTATCGATTATAATTTCCTTCGGGGTGGCAACTGCGGTAGGAATGATTTTTGGCATTGCGCCTGCCAAGCGAGCCGCCAGCCAGGATCCTATAGTTTCACTGAGGCATGAGTAAGATTTTGTGTTGCTGCTTTGCTGAACTTTCAAGGGTTATCTGTTCAAGCCCATTATTAACTTCTCAGCGTTTAAACTTAGATAAATCTTCGCTTTGAAAGTTGTCGGTTGCTTCGATGATTGAACCATCCTCGTTAAACATTATCGCGGCACTCCTTTCATTATCATCCAGCTTGATATCTAATATCACCCTGTAAATAATTACTCTTTGGCCATTGATCACGAATGATGTAGGCTTCATATCTGACATAAAATCCATATAACCAGCAATTCCTAATGGATGCAATTTAATATCCACACTACTATGGTTGATAGAAATTAAATGAGCCAGTCCCATATTCGTTTCAAAGTCCCAATTATAGGTGAACTCGCATTTTGCATCTTTGATTACAGGCTTCTTCCCTTTGATCAGTTTGCTTAATACCAATGTAAATATTGCATGTGGAGGTACAATGATTCTTTTTTGTGATTCTTGTTTAGACATGAATTGAGGGTTTATAATTAATAAATAAAGATTTCAGATGTTAAGAGGTAATTTAAAATAAATGTGATTTTGCTTTCTTTAGTATCATTTTCCAGGCTCACCCAATATATTATTAATGATTTAACCTGGTTTTCGAGGCAAGAATAAATACTTATACAAATGAGTACAAATATGCGTTTATATGGTTTTCCAATAAGGAGGGATAGGTTATCTCAATAGATATTTTTTCTGATACCTGAGAAGAAGGTTCCGACCATAACCCTTTTCTAGGTACTGACCAGTTGTCGTTGTTTTATTAAATGCTTAAAGATTCACATACTACCAAGGCCACTATTTGCCATGGTCGCTTTTTAGCAAAATGTGCCTTATAATGACCTATCGATCCAATTCTCGATCTGAATTCCTGAAATTCTGTTAAACTCACTTACATTCTCGCTAACTATAATCATCTCATTTTCTATTGCTGTGCATCCAATCAACAAATCGAAATCACTTATCATGTTGCCTGATTTTCTTAAACGAGCTTTTTCTTTTCCATACTTGAATATTGAGTCAAAAATCGGAAGAATAGTAATTTGCTCTGTGAATTGTTGGATGATATTATGGTTCTTGTCAGGATTTGAACTGTTTTCTGCTCCATACACTAATTCTGCCAGAGTTATCTCGGAGATAGCACAATTAGACAATCCTATTGCTTCTAACTTAGAGATAAGATTAAAGCGTCCACGAAAAAAGTGTATACATATATTGGTGTCAAGAAGATATCTCATTAGAACTGCTCAGTATCCTTGTTATCTACTCTTGATTCTCTTATTTGCCTTATAATCTCATCAGAATCTTTATTATCCTCCCATGCACCAAATATGTTTTTTAAATCAGATGATCCTTTATCATTGATCTCAATTGATTCTGTTAACTTGATAATCAGTCTCTTTTTAGAATTATTGTCCAATCGTCTTAAAAAATTAAAATATTTATCAAGTGTTTTATTTGTTATTGCTAATCCCATCACTTTTTTTCATAAAGATACGAATTTCTCTTTTGCACTACAGCCTGGGCATTTTTGCTTACTTGTAAATAAACGCACCTTTGTTCCACTTATTCACACAAAATGGTAGAGCAAACCCACCTTTTGCTTTCTTAAAAGTGCCCTTATTCCAAGCCCACCCAATTTATTATTAATTATTTAACCTGGTTTTTGGAGGTAAGAATAAATACCTATAAAAAAGAGTATAAGTTCATGCTAATTGGCCTCTCTTACGTGGACAGGCAGGTTTTTTTAATGATATTTTTTATTTTTATGTAGGACAAGGCTTACTTAACCTCAAAAGTTTAGCAAACCTTACAAATTGTTTCCTGGCAAGGTAGACCCAGGTAAACCAGGCAGCTATTTCCCAAACACGGTGCTATGGTGTTTACCAAATACTAAAAGTCTAGCAAATTTATCCTCTCTGATAGATAAAAATTCCCGTTAATAACGAAATCTATTTCAATATTATATTTATTATTTTTTATGTTTTTTAAATTGTATTTGTATATTGCATAATGTTTCAATCAAATTTTTATATTTAAATGATGTTTTTAAAAAAGATTTTCGCCATATTAGCAATTGGCCTATTTGTATCTTCATGTGAAATGACCCCCGATGAAATCCAGCCAATAACTGACCCTGCTTTTATTGATTACCCTCCTGGCGTAGTTGGTAACGGAACCGATGGAACAGACGGTGAAGTCCAACCGCCTATCTAAAGTACCTGCTGATCTATAAATTTATTTTGAAAAAAAATGGGACATCCCCATTTTTTTTTGTCATATTACAGGCCTAAAACTAAATTGACTTATGAAATTTTTAATATGTTCCATGATTATTACAACCTGCTTGGCAGGTTGCGATTTACTAGAGCGCCAAGCCGGTCAACAATTGGTGGACGACCTCTATGAACAAAGCAAAACCCTGTTAACCACGGATGCGGAGCAGGCCAGGGAATTGATCGGGCAACAGATAAAAATAGCTGACAGTACCGGCTATCAGCTTGGGTTGGCCAAGGCCTACTTTCTTTCTTCCTATCTATTTGAGAGATATTACCAGCTGGACCTGGCTTTGGCAGATTATTTTAAATGTTTGGAGATAATAGAAAAGCTGGACCAACCAGAATTGGAATTAAGGACTTATGCCAACATTGGCATGGTGTTCTACAAGGCCAAGGATTATAGAACTGCCATAGAATACTTTGACCAGGGATCAGATATAGCCATTGCCCATGTCAATTATCCCCAAATAATTTACTTCTACTCTCACATGGGGCTTTGCTACATGAAAGCGGATAAGAACAAGGAAGCAATAATGTATTACAAGGAGGCCCTGAAAATCGCTGCAAAAAACGAGCAAAATGACAAGCTGGCCAAATTGAACAATCTAACAGGCGCGACATTTATAAACTTAAATTCATTTGATTCAGCAAGGCATTATTTCAACCTGGCCGTAATCGAGTTTGACAAGGGGAATGCAACAGGTGTCAAAAAAGCTGAAATCATAAATAACATTGGAAACTCGTACCTGTTACAAAAAGATTACCCGAAGGCCAAAGAGTTCTTACTAAAAGCACTTGACCAGAAGGAAAAGGAAGGAAATATAAAACTATACCCAAGTACCCTTAACAACCTGGGTGAAATTGCCCTTTACGCGCAGGACACCACCAT
>CBDVAV010000143.1:0-8968 GCA_965372055.1 uncultured bacterium
CGTTTATGGTGTCCCCTGCCTGCGTAGCCCTTCTAATAAACTCAAATCCAATTAATATCATGTATTGTGTTTCTAATCCCATGCCAGCAATATGTTGCCTGAATATTCTATATGAAAGGTTGCCTCCGAAAAAAATTAGGGCACCAGACGAGAACCAAAACAAAGGATCTTTATAGACATCAACTTGTTCCTGTGATATTAGTAATTTCATAAAATACCCAACTGCAAGAGTAATTATTATAAAACTTTGAATGGACCGTACAATTGGCGCATGCTTTTCTATATCAAACTGTGAATAGTATATAATTGCAAAAAGAATAAAAAGCAGATTTACATACAAATATATGATGTTATGAATCCTGCTAAATCCATATTTTTTATAAATGAGCGTAATAAGTAGTAGTTCAATTATAATAGCAATATTTACTATAGGTATACCATTTACCAATCCAAACAAATAATGATAACTTACCAGAAATTGAACAATTACCCAAAATCCAATTAAGAATCGGATCGGGTAGAGTTTTGATGGAAGAAGCCTACCGCAAATTAATATCCCAATTAAGGGAAGTAGTATAGAATACCTAGAAATATCACCTGCTATTCTTCGGATTTCTTCAACCTCCATTTTTAGGTACAACCTTCTATTGGGGGTGGGCATTGATCACCATATTCCATTGCAGTTATACCCCCTCCTTGAACCAAATTCTTATTCTCATCTACCCCCTCCATTATTATTGTTAGCTTGCCCTCATCGGTGCGACCTAGATAGTTTCGAATGCCTTTGGCACCCTCACTGAACATTTGATCATAACATTCCTTGCTGAACATGACATAACGCATTTCCCAAGGAGGGGTATTAGCATTATATCGGTCTTTCATTTTTTTTGCCTCCTCAGGGGTGATTGGTTTTCCTGCTTCCATGGTTGCTTGTGGTTTAATTAGAACTTAAACTTGAATATAAATAATTATTTAGTATTAATCTAAATAAAAGAAAAAAAATCTGATTTGAATTATATAAATAAACAGGAATAAACTTTATAAGTTCGTAAATGATTGTTAATCAATCAAATATAGGCTAATCCTCAACGGTCAACAACCAGGCATCGGGGAGCAGGAATTGTGGAATGGCCCGCAGCCGGTTTCTTTCCAGCCTAACCTGATCAGGGTCTGTTGAGTGGTAGAACACTTGCACGTAAAAATAGCTGGTTTCTGTAAGATAGCCCACTTGTGCCGTGTACCCCGCGGCCTGCATGCGTTGGGCATAATTATCCGCGTTCTCCTTTATTGAAAATGCCCCCACTATAACATAATGGCCAACATCCAATTCCAGTGGATGATCCCCCCTGCTCACCACTAGTGGTGGTTCGTTGATCACTAACGGTTCTTCAATAATTACCGTATCCTGCACGATGGGTTCTTCCACTACAACTGTATCCTCAATAATTTCCTCTACCGGGGGTTCCAGGGTTACTGTATCCTCTGGTATTACTTCGGCGACCACCGTGTCTTCTTCGATTTCAGGCTCGGGAACTACAACCTCTGTTGTATCCATTTCTACCAACGTTGTATCTTCAGGGATCTCATCTTCATCTTTGGGAGGTATCCTGTCCCGGACTTTTCCAAAAGTGAGGTTCATCCCCATTCTCACATCAGCCCTTGTAGCCCTGGAAGGATAAACTCCGGCCAAAGCATTTTCAGAAGTTACATAAAACTGTGATGGTCCCAACCTGATTGAAATCCCCCCGCCAATGTTCCCGATTGAACCATTTTTATAAGTGGCCCCTACGGTTACATTTAATATCTTGCTTAATTTAAGGGCATAGGTTAGGCCAATTGCCGGACTGATGCGCCCATCGAAAAAATCACTGTACCCTAAAAGGCCGAAAGTGTGCACCCTGCCAAGCTGGAAATTTACCCCGGCATAAGCTTTGGCTGTAAGGGAAGTTTTATAACTGATCCCAGTTGTATCGATCGGATCATATAGATTTTCCAGAGAGTCAACTTCGGTTTGTATAAAATCCTGGCTCAAATTATTATTAAGCAGGTCAAGCACATCAAATCCCCTAAAACTATAATTAACGGCATTTACCTGATAGCTTCTGGTAAATTCTTTCCATTTAATATACCCAATGTCATTGACCGAGGCAGTAACAAACAAATTTCTGTTGATCCAGTATTTCGCCCCTATATCAAACGCGTATCCCCGGTTTTTCAAACCGCTAATCCTGTCTTCAAAATTCTTATCGAAGTTGCTGAAGTCATTAACCCCGGCAGTATTAATGGTAAAGGCATCATTGATGAGGCTTACTGAATCTACTCCCGCATGAAATAAACCATTCGGGGCATCGGCAGTCACATTTACTACCCCAAATAAGGCCTTCGCACGGACACCAATGATAAGATTCCGGGTGATTTCCCTGCCAAAACCAAGACCTACTTCATGGTAATATGATATCCTCCCTGAAAAGTCATCAAAGGTGAAATTTTTATTTTGGTTATTAACATGGGCTGGCCCCCTTAATATCCACTCAACAGCCTCTTTACCATAAGTAAAAGATCCCCCTATTTTCTCGTTTACCGCCAACGATAAGTAGTTCTTTTTGGTCCGTATACCCAGGTAGAACAATGCGATTTCACTATCAAAATCAATGCGGTTGACATCATTTAGGCTATTTAAAAACTTATCCGTGTCAAATTGAAGGGAATCATCTGCTTGCCTCACTGAAAATATGTCCCTGAAGCTGGTGTTGTCTGTATTAAATGAGAAGTATGTAGATGACATTACCGGTAAACCAATTATCACCCTATACCCTGGGAAAAGTGCCGGGTTAAGCTGATTTGCCTGTGCCACCGTGGGATTAAGCTGGTGCAAGGGAATCTGGCTTTGTGAAAAAGAGTTCCAGGCTAGTAAAGCTAATAGGATTAGGTTTAAAATTCTTTTCATGCAATCAGCCGGTTGAGATAGCGAATTCAGTTTGGACACCAATGTTTATTTGCAATTTATAGGTATCAAGGACTTTTACAGATTGGGTTGTATTGTTGCTGGAATTCATAATGGCAAATACGACAATCTTGGTGCTATTTTGAAGATTGGCCAGCTTCGAATCTGACATTTCAATGTCTGTGGTCTTTACTACAGATCCGGTAACAATTCCGCTGGCATCCACGGGGGCGGCTTCAATAAACACAGGATCAATGGTTACCAATGAGTCAAGGATGGTATTGGTGTCATCCAGAAAATAAACTTGCAGAGATACTTCAAAAGGAAAGCTATTATCAGCCACTACCCGGAAAAGCGCCAAATCCAGATCATTGAAATTTGATCCATCAAATACAAACTCGTTGCTTGCAATTAGGTTGTTGACCCTTCCGTGGATTGGAAGTTCCACATCAAGCTCAATTTTAACGTTACTGGTATCAAGCACAAAATTTTGCGGTACTGCTACGCCGGGATTAAGAATTCCTTCAAAATCATAGATCAATTTATTGGGAAGAATTGCTAAGAGATCGGCCACATTTGAAACATTGTTATTGACTTCCAGGATTGAAACAGCATTTGTTCCAACACCTGTAAAATCCGGGGCTGTAATTGTAGGGGGACTAAGAGGATCAGTAATACTTCCTGTTAATTGCCCAGTCCCGTTAATCAGCGAATTCACAGTTAATTTGCCAAGATCAACCGCAATCGGTAATCCAAAGCTGTTATTGAAAGTAAAATTGAACATGGGATTTTCCAGGAAAAATGTGCCTCCTTTGATGTTGTCAAAAAATTTCAGGTCGATTGTATCCCGGGTTGAAAAGATGGGTTTTGTACCCAGGTTGCCAAACATGCCCTTAAACATTGGGTTCTGGATATCAAAGGCAAGATTAAAATTGCCGGAGGTTATGGGAACACCGGGATCCTGAAGGGTTATTTCCAAACTGAAATTAAAAGTATTGGTACTTGTACCGTTATCAGTCAGGTCCAGAGTTGTTCCAGAGAGGTCAATATTATCACTGAACGTGGATTGTGAAGCAGTAAAATTATTGGTTATCAATACTGTTCCACTATTATTGCTTATTGAATTAAGTGTAATAGTAAAGCTGCCGGGTGCTGCAAAAGTCCAATTAATATTCGTGTTTAAAGTTCCGCTATTAAGCCAAACTGAATCAATTGCTTCACCTGAAGAAGCACTGAATGGCACAGAGAAAACCTGGTTATAAGTTATTGTACCATCGGTGGGCAACAAGCTAAGCAGGGCTCCGGGAATAGAGGCTGTTACCGGTGATAATGTCTGGCCTGGAACTGTAAAAATTTCATTGCCTCTCTGACTGATAAAATCAGTATGGTAAATTATCGAAATCAATCCTTCATTATCAGTTGATACTTGGGTCAGGGTATCGAAATTCGTAACAAAGTCATCAAAACTAAAATTCGAATTGGCCAAAGGAACAGCCAGTTGAGGGTTCCAAGTGTAGTCTGCCAACCTATCATCTGCCAAATCGCCAATCTCTTCCAAGCACGAACTGGCTATCACCAATACGCATAATGTGGTTATTTTGGCTATTGATTTTTTAAAATAGTTCATATTGTTAATTAACTTTAACTACAGGCCAAAGCTATCGACCTAAAAATAGGTTTCCTTTAATTAGAAAGGAAATTATTTAAAGTTTTTTGGCTCAAAATGTTCTTATCTGTAATAGATACAATAATTGAAATAATAGTAAACAACTTAAAGAACAGAAGGTTGTAGATTGTTCAAAGGCTTAAGGCTATGCAATATTAATCAAATTATAAAATCCACGTTCTTCTTGCCTGCTGAAAGAATTATTCTTTCAGCAGGCAAGCGCAGTGGGCAGTGGTCATGTTCTTTAGGCTATGACGATAATTTAACACAATGTTACAAGTTGCATTTGGCTTGTGACAAAGTACCTCTTTGAGAGCAGTAGTTGATTTTTTATCATAAAAAAGCACTTTATTATGTCAGTAAAAGACCTCAATTCCATGCTGGGCAATATCGATATTTATTTACTGGACCAAATCTTAAAGGGGAGATTTGATAGTGGCATGAAAATTCTGGATGCCGGGTGTGGGGAAGGCAGGAACCTTATCTATTTTATGCGGGAAGGATTTACAGTAAATGGAATCGATGAAAACCCTTTGGCAATAAAATACCTGCAAACGGTTGCCCGGTCCATAAATAAGTCGATCCCTGAAGAAAATTTCATTACTGGGGACTTGAGGGATGTTCAGTTTCCCGATGAATATTTTGACGTTGTGTTAAGTAGTGCGGTACTGCATTTTTCAGAAGGGGAAAGTGATTTTCAAATGATGTTCTCTGAGCTAATACGGGTTTTAAAACCAGGTGGCATACTTTTCCTGAGAATGTGTACTAAAGTAGGTTTGAAGAATCTGGAATATGTTTCAAAGGGTACCTATAAATTGCCAGATGGAACAATTCGATATATATTAACAGAAGAAATACTTGAAGGATTAGTGGAAAAATATTCCCTTCAATATCTTGAACCTTTCAAATCTGTGGTTGTACATGGGCAAAGAAGCATGGCAACATTAGTATTGAAGAAAGGGTAAAGGCTGGATTTTTCCTGAAATTATATCTATGTTTACAAGTAGCAATGCTATGTTATTATTCCTGACCAAACCACCAGCTTATGGAAAATTCAACCACCCTCCAGCAGGACAATACTGTATATGGAAGTTTTATTGAGCGAATCGCCGCCTATATAATTGATATCATTATACTGGGATTGATGCAGGGATTTGTTATAATCCCGATTTTAGCTTTTATGGGTTTTAGAGTTGCTTTTAACCCTGATCCAACCGATGAAGAAATTCTCTCCTTTATAGGGTCAATTTTCAGTATTGGGTTTACAGTCTATACGGTTTTCTTTATCATGGGCTGGCTTTACTTTGCTCTTTTTCAATGCGGGCCGAGGCAAGCAACGATTGGTAAAATGGCCATGGGCATGATAGTCACAGATGTTGACGGGGCACGGCTTTCTTTCGCAAAGGCCTCTTTAAGATATTTTGGTAAGTATCTTTCTTCTGCTGTAATGATGATCGGTTATATTATTGCTGCTTTTACCGAAAAACGACAAGCATTACACGACTTTATTGCCAACACCGTGGTAATTAAAAAATAAACCCTTTACTACTTTTGGGTGATAATGAAAAGATAGAATTATCTTTGGATTTTATCTATTCTATACCCTATGGACAATATTGATTTTCGTAAAAGTGCGCATCAAGTTGTGGATTGGATTGCCGATTACCTGGAAAACATTGATGATTTTCCGGTCAAGCCGGATCTAAATCCTGGTGAGATCTTTAATGATCTACCTGGCTCCCCACCGGATCAAGGTGAATCTTTTGATAATATCTTTGCCGATTTTCAGAAAATCATATTGCCAGGGATGACCCATTGGCAACATCCTGGATTCCATGCTTATTTTCCTGGAAACAGCAGCAAGCCATCAATTTTAGGTGAGATGATAACCTCGGCAATTGGGGCCCAATGCATGATGTGGGTCACCTCGCCAGCTGCTGCAGAGCTTGAAGAAAAGATGATGATTTGGCTCAAGGAAATGCTTGGCTTGCCTTCATCATGGGAGGGGGTTATCCAGGATACGGCATCGACAGCAACCCTATGTGCCATATTATCAGCAAGGGAAAACTTTTCAAAAGGGAGAATTAATGACCAAGGGTTCCTCAACCAGCCTTCTTTCACCATCTATTGTTCCAACCAAGCCCATTCTTCAGTTGAAAAAGCAGTTAGGATCGCGGGGCTTGGCAGTGAAAACCTAAGAATGATTGGAGTGGATGACAATTATGCGATGCTAGTAGATGAGCTTGAATCCACTATTGAATATGATATAAAAGAAGGACACAAGCCACTTTGCATTGTAGCTGCATTGGGAACTACCGGCTCTACGGCCATTGATCCCATTGAAAAGATTGGAAACATTTCCAATAAATACAACATATGGTTTCACATTGATGCAGCCTATGCCGGAACCGCTCTTTTATTACCGGAAATGAGATGGATGAGCAAGGGACTGGAATCTGCTGATTCCTTTGTTTTTAATCCCCATAAATGGATGTTCACCAATTTCGACTGCTCGGCTTATTATGTTAAAGATAAGCATCAACTAATAAAAACTTTTTCAACAACCCCAGAATACTTGCGGACCAAAGAAGATCTGCTGGTAAACAATTACAAAGATTGGGGCATTCAATTGGGCCGTAGATTTAGAGCCTTGAAATTATGGTTCGTGATCAGGTCATTTGGGGTTGCGGGGATCAAGGAAAAAATAGCAGAACACATTAAAATGGGAAAGTGGTTTAAGGAGCAGGTGGAAGAATCCAATGTTTTCGAATTGATGGCCCCGGTTCCATTGAATACCGTGTGTTTCAGATTTAATCCCAACCAAAAAAAAGATATAAACCTAGATCAGCTTAACGAACAATTGCTTGAAAGGATCAACAGTTCAGGAAAAGTATTCTTGACCCATACAAAGCTCAATGGCAATTACACTATCCGAGCTGTTTTCGGTCAGACAGAAGTGCAGTGGAAACATGTTAAAAGTGCCTGGAGTTTAATATGCCGTGAAGCAGATCTTTTGGTTTTTTAGGATTACCCTGATCCTGAAACCGTGACTACCAGCTTTCTTCTTCCGCCCCGGTTTCTATGTTCGCATAGATATATGCCCTGCCACATTCCAAGGTTTAATTTCCCATTGGTAATTGGAAGGGTCACTGAACTCCCTAGCAATGAAGATTTAATATGGGCTGGCATATCATCTGGTCCCTCGTAAGTGTGTATAAAATAAGAAGTATCATCTGCCACCGTCTTATTGAAAAAGCTCTCAAAATCAGTTCTTACCGTGGGGTCGGCATTTTCGTTGATGGTCAAACTGGCGGAGGTATGCTTGATAAAAATATGGGCCACTCCAGTTTTGATATTAGTCATATCCATAAGATTTTGTGAAACAATATCCGTGATCAAATGAAACCCCCGATTAAATTCAGGAAGCAATATTTCTTTTTGGTAACTGCTCATTGTTCAATTCGTTCATAGGCTCCGATATCTGGTAAAGAGTCCCTTGCATTTCCTTCCAAATCCTTTAGTATCATCAGTTTAAATCCTTTATCTTTTGCAGGAGACATGGTATCCAGTCTGTAATTATAATTCGTGGGATCAATAAACAAAGGATCGGTATTTAACAGGTTATTATTGATATCCAACTCTTGGATAGTGGTGCGTATAATATTGTGATCGGATTGAAACGAAAAATTTACGCCTTCAGTATTGCTCAGTACCAGTTCATCTTCCAGATTTCCCCAAATAATGGAGTTTGTCAGCACTACATTCAGATCTCCAGTTAGAACACTGTTATCTGCAAGTAGCAAGTTATCGGAAAAAACTACCGTTTCTCCTTCCCTGATAAAATCAAATTGAAAGTTCGCAAATGTACAATGCTCATATCTGTAATTGCCCCCTGCAAAATTCCCCACTGCAAACTGCACACAATTATTGACCAAAGTGTTATAAACATACAAATCTGAGGTAAACCCAATAATACCAGTATTTGACATGTTTTCAATAATGGAGTTGCCAATTTCAAGATCTGCTATATCATCATCATCGGGTGTTCCCAGCCTGATGCCAAAAACTGCATTCCTGATCACAGTATAGTTCAGTCGATTATTCTTACTGCCCTCCAGGAAAAAGATCCCTTTCCATTGTCCTGCTGCATTCTCAAAAGCATCATCTAACCTATCATTCCTAAAGATCACCCTATTCCCGGCATCACCATTTACATTTAGCGTTCCTTTCACAAAAATTGTAGAATTGTTATGCGAGAATATTTTTGTACCCTTCTCAATAGTCAAAGTACAAAGACTATCGACTAATATGGAGTTAAAAATCAAATAAGGCCGATCGGCAGTCCATACTGTATTGCA
>CBDVAV010000144.1:0-8910 GCA_965372055.1 uncultured bacterium
TTAAAACCCTTACAATTCAATTAGATTAGTTCCTTAAACCTAACAGATATGAAAACTCTTACTACAATCATTATCCTGACATTAAGCACTACATTTTTGCTTGCCCAGGATTATGAGCAAAAAATCAAAGACCTAGGGATTGAATTATTTACCCCTCCAGCCCCGGTGGCCAATTACGTTAAAGCAGTTCGAACAGGAAACCTGGTTTTTCTGGCCGGGCATGGGCCGTCAAAAGCTGATGGCAGCTTAATCACGGGAAAGGTGGGATCAGACCTGACCATAAAAGAAGGATATGCAGCCGCCAGGGTAGTAGCAATTGCCCTTTTGTCCTCGTTAAAAGCTGAAATAGGTGATTTGAACAAAGTGAAACGCATCGTGAAAGTAAAAGGAATGGTTAATGCTGGGAGTGATTTTACCAACCAACCGGAGGTGATCAATGGATGTTCTGATTTATTGGTAGAAATATTTGGCGATATAGGTAAACACGCCAGGGCCGCGGTAGGAATGGCCTCTTTACCCAGGAATATTTCTGTAGAAATTGAGATGGTGGTAGAAGTTGAGGATTAACAATTAGCAATTAGCAATTAACAATTAACAATTAACAATAGTTTATCATCATGCAACCTGCCAGTAAAGCATTTGTTACGATGCTATGCTTAATAATAATAAGTAATTGCAAGCCTGAAGATGAAAACATAAACAGGGATTCCAAATCTGACCAAATAATTGGCATTTGGGATTCAAAATTCATGTATGTAATCCAGAAAACAGTGGATGGATCACCAACATCCAGGATCCTTAATATTACGCCTGAAGACTATGAGCAAATTTTGGAATTGCAAACGACACGTACTTATTTTAACCAAGATGATAGCTATTTTGAAGAATACATTGGTGTTGATGGCAGTGTTATAAAAAAAGATTCTGGTAGATGGACTATATTCGGGGATTCAATTACAATCTCTCAATTTGATCCCTCTGGTAGTATTAAAGTTTTGAATTACCATCTTAAAATCAATGGCGATACGGCAATTTTCAATTCACTTATGGATTACGATGGTGATGGGGCAGTGGATGATACTTTTAGAGGAACGTCGGTAAGGGTAAATCCTCAAAAGGAATAATCAACACCAATTATCACCCCACGGGGAAGTTGAACATCAAGTACGAACCTTTGGCCGGGTGATGGCCCAGGTGAAAATGAATAATTACTAAGCGTACTGCCGAAATCAAAAATATTATAAACATTGAGACTGAAATTTAATGGATGGTTTTTCAGGTTGGCTTCATATTTAAACCTGAATTCAAAATTAAAATAAGCGCTTTCCCTTTGGCCAAACTGGCCGGTAAAAGGATTTATTCCTTTGATGTTTTCATTCCAAAATGCAACCTGATTGCCAGAAAAATTACGCGATATTGCGCTTTCAAAAAGGTTGATGGGTTGGCCGTCCTTCCAAAGCATTTGGAAAGCCATGCGCAGTGGGAAATTGAACTTATAACCCCATAACATTCTGATGATAAACGCCCTGTCAGAGTCAAACCTGCCCAGGTAATTTATATAAGTGTTGGGATTGGCCAAGGATTCAGAAAGTATGCCAGGAGTATTATGCAGAATTCCACTGCCCATTGGTGCAAACCCGGTGACCATATATGCTGAAAAAGAAGTAACAAAATAACTTCTTTTTGTTTCCCTGAAAATTTTCATGGTAGATCCCGCGTAGAATGGGTTGTTAAATATAAAGTTGAGTTTTGTTTCTGCTCCTTGTTCCATCAATTCTTCTTTGAACGGAACAACATTGTAGTTAATTACTTCACCTCCGTTGAACAAAAACACCTCTTCTCCAGCAGAAAGGGCTATTGTACCCAGGTTGGCAGGATCTTGGTCAAACTCGGCTGTCCATAGGTTTCTGAATGACCGATATTGATTTACTACATAAAAAACCCATTTTTTACCAATGTTCCATTCCCAGGAAAGATCGAGGTAATTTATGGATGGCTGCTTGAGGTCACTACTGAGGTGATGGTATTTTCCCCCTGTTGTTTTAAACAACCCCAGTTGTTCATTGGGTTGGTAAGCCCTGTCATTATTCAAATCACCCCAAAAGAATTGTTGCCCCGAAAGATAGTCATTCGAGATAAACCTTACTTGGTCAAAGTTAAAAGGTACGCGGCGTCTGCCTACCTGGGCTTTTAAAACATGCCTTTTATGAAGTTTGAATTTTCCCTTAAGGTCGAATTGATAATTTGGTTTGGTGATGGATTTTCCATCCAACAAGATGCCATCAAAAGTAAGGTCAAAATTTCCTTGCCAGAGGAATTTCCTCATGGGATCAGGTGAGTAATTGATCCCAACTGTATTTTCCAATATTCCTGTAGTGAATTTATTTGACTCCCAATTGTAGACATGTAAAGGCGTAAAAGGAGTAAAGACATCTTCAAAATATACCGGGTTGCTAAACTGCTTTTCGGTTGGGTCATGGATTAAAAGCCCATCAAACATTTCGATGTTAATATTAAGTAGTTGGTCTTTCAGGGGTATTGTTTGCCAATGTGCCAGGGACAATTCTTTTATTTTTGCACTGGGATACCATGGTTCCAAGCCCTCCCCATCCTGGTCGACAAAGTTCCTGCTAAAGCCAGGAAAATTCTTCTTTATTTCTTTACTGCTAAAATTAATTCCAGTACTGCGTTGATTTTTAGTATTTTGCTCACCCCAGATGGATACATTGATCTGATTGAATTCTGCAGTTTCACTAAGGTCATAATTATACTCGGAGTTCAAATTTTCCCTGCTTAAAAATTCTGCAGCATAGGATATGCGATCGAAAAGTCCACTTGCTTTAATAGGCAGATCCCCTTGGGTATAGAGTTTTAAATGACCTTCTTTCCATGCCTTGTTCAAACCACCAAAGTCGAAACCCGTTACCCTTCGTTCACCAAAGTCGGCCAGAAAGGTAAAAGGTATTGCACTGGATTTGGACTTGAAGTGGGTTTGGTAAAAAACAGATCCATTAGCCCTGGTTCTTTTTCTCTTATCTATGGGAATATAGGTGGACTTGAATGCTGATTCATGTCCAAGAATAAATTTAAGTATTTCATCAGCTCCAAAAATCCTACCTCCAAAATGTGTATTGAACTTAACATTTAAATGATCCTGGAATTTATTAGCAGGCGAAAATCTCACGGAACTGCTAACAGTCTCCAGGCCCAGGTCTGTATTTGTCAACAGTGGCTTGTATAAGGAAGCACCTGGGTTAAAAAGATCATTGAAGCGATGATTGCGAAAATAATATCGGTTCCATTGATAGGAATAGCCGGTAAAGGAAAATCTGTAAGGGTCTGCCCTGCTATAATCCCCCGTGGTTTCTATCTGGTTGTAAGCCAGATCATTTAGGTTTTCAATAAAATGCTCAAGGGTATTGTGTAAATAAATATCTGAAAAAAACCGGGATGGAATATTTTCAGTATAGAGATTTGCCGGAATGGAATCTCCTCTTTCCTGTGCATAAACCGACATACAGAGGATAAGCCAAAGTGATCCTAAAGCGATGGAATTCTTCATAAAGGAGCGAAGATAGTCGATTCCTGATTTTTTGGGGATACCAAGGAAAGGTTTATTTTATAAAGTTTAACCAAGATGGAAAATATGTGAAAGGGTTGGAAAATTCAAATCGAGGATAATCCTTAGTGAAATTGAAACATCAACAACTTCCCCGAAGCAGATATTACTATAAAGAGGAGTTGACTTGGAAATCCCTGGCCCTAATTATGATTTTCAATCAAATAATTATTAAATTACAATTAATAAACCTAACCTATATTATGAAATATATTTTTACCCACAGAATGTGGATTCTGTTGTCAATATCCATATTGTTTTCCTGTGAATCCGAAGATGACAAAAGAAGTAAAAAATTGTTATCTGGTGACATCTGGAAAATAGATGCCACCTACAAAAATCTACTGGCTTCGCTAAAAGGTGAGGAAGCACTGAAACAAGTGGAGTTAAGGGATTATTATGATACACGCGGGAATTATTTTGAGAAAATCAGCACTCCCAGGGAGAGTTATAATATCATGAGAAATATTTGCCATTAAACTCTGAAATTGAAAATCTGTTGCAGGTGTCAAAAAGGATCGTCCAAACCAGGTTTGCCATGCGGATTACCCTTGTTGGAGCTGAAAACAGTGTGATGGAAATGAATAAATCTGTTGATGACTACAACAGATATTTTAAGAACGGTACCACTTATTATAGAGGATTGGCAAGTAAAGCAAAGCAGGATGCCATGGGAAGCAAGCAAAAAATATTGCGAAGTTCAACAGCTTTAATTGATTTGCAAAATAACTATGATAGCTTGGCTGCTGCATTAAATAATCATCAAGTTAATATAAATTCCATTGCGGACGAATTTAAATTGACTGACAAGTTGGCCATTGAGTTCGGTAATGAGGAGGTTGATGATTTTCTGGTAAGTGCCATAGAAGATTATGACCATGCTGAAATGGCTTCGATAGCGGAAAGCCTGGATAGCAGATTTACTGCCCAGGTCGCATCATTTAGGCCACAGCTTACCAGGGCCTTACTGCCCCATGAAAAGAAGTATAGCAGTTACCAGTACGAAACTGAAATCAGTACCAGCCATGCATATTTGAAAAGTTTGCCTCAAGGGCCTGAATCAAAAAGGATAATGACCGCCAATAGTGGAGCGAAAGTGTATGTTTATAATACCGAGAATAAGGAATTTTATTATGTGAAGATTGAGGACAAATTCGGTTATATAAATAAGTGGGACCTTGCTAAAAATTGAGAAGACTACCCAACCCTAACTATAACTTATCATTGGATACAACCAGTTAACAAAAAAGGGCTGTTTTAAGATTTATAGTAGTTATAAGCTAATATTTAAGATGGCCTTTTTTTTAGTTCTGAAATTTAAGAATAGGTCATTGTTGTTTTATCCATTCACTTATTAATGCCAAGGCTACAGGGGAAAAAGTCTCTTCAATTTGTAAATATTCAGAAGGGGATCCGGTGTCTGAGGTTTGAAAAAGATGGTTAAGCCCTGGGATTTTTTTAACTACGAAATCTCTATTTTTTGCTTTTTTTAGGGCTTTTTCAATGACTTTTATATTCTCTTCTGGAGGGACTTGCAGATCTTTCCCTCCATTTATCGCAAGCACAGGGCACTTTATTTTGGACAAGGCTTCACTGGGATCATAGGTAAGAAAATATCTGAACCATGGTGTAGCGACCTTTGCAGCACTTGCATTTAAGGTTTCCCTATTATTTTCCGGCTTTGATTTTTCCGGTTCAGATAAATTTGCAATGTAATCATTAATAATTGCTTCAATTTTACTACTTAGTTCCTGCCTGTCAGGTTCTGATTTAACTGCTTCAAACAGTCGTTTGTTTAGATCATTACTCCTTGATATATCTTTTTCACTGGCTCCATTGGCACGTGCAATCAAGGCGGATTGTAAATGAATGATTTCTTCCCCAGTCAAACCTGGGCTAGCCATCAGAACTGCAAAGTCTATTTCTTCATGCTCAGAGGCAATCATACCAGCGATAAGTCCACCCTCACTGTGTCCGGCATAGCCAGTCTTGCCAGTCTTGAAATATTGCTGCTCCTTAATAAATTGAAAGGCAGTCCAGGCATCATTGGCAAAATCCCTTGAGGTTCCTGAAGCAAAATTACCACTGGATTCACCGGTGCCGCGGTCATCGTAGCGCAATACTGCAATTCCCCGGCGTACCAGGTGATCAGCCAAGACTAAAAACGGCTTATGTTGAAATACTTCCTCATCCCGGTTTTGGGGACCCGAACCTGAAATAAGTATCACTGTCGTAAATGGCCCTTCTCCTTTCGGGTAGATCAAGGTGCCGGCAAGGATTACACCAGCTTCCACATTTTCAAAATTAACATCTTGGCTATTATAAGGAAAGGGAGGTTTGGGTTCCTGAGGCCTGTTTAAAACAACTTCCTCTACCTGGGGTTTAAGTGTTAGGGGGAGACTGGCGGTTCCTTGTTTCCAAGTACCGATTAACACTTTCGCATCCTGGTTGTATTCTCCGGTATACGTTCCACCGATGGATCTAATTGAAATTATTATGGTGTTGCTGTCTATCTTGACTTCCGAAATGGATATACCTGTAGCTCCTTGGTCTGGGCTATCCATTGTACCGCCTAGAATTCCAACCTCATTTTGTTCCAAATGGAAAACCATTCTTAAAGAGATGCTATTAAAAGTTAGATTACCTTCCCAGCTTCCAGTCAATTGCTCAGGGTTTAATGGTGCTTCCTGAGGGTAAGTATTACAGCCAAAGAGAATTGGGATTATTAATATAATTAGCCTGACTTTTTGGTTCATGTCAGTTTTAAGATCAAGGATCTGTAATATCAGTAACTTCGATGTCAAAAATTAACGTGGCATTAGGTGGAATTGGAGGTCTTCCTGCCTCACCATAACCAAGGTTACCGGGCAATGTAAATATAAACCGGTCTCCTACTCTCATATATGATATCGCTTCCTCAAATCCTTTCACCACGGAATCAACTCCTAAAGTATAAGGGAAGATTTGGCCGCCTTCGCCCCTGGTAGTCCATATTTGTGTGCCATCTTCAAGTGTTAATATACAATGTGTAAGCACTTTTTTGCCGTATTCAGCCTTTTGGCCATCACCCCTCTTTATTATTTTATATTTCAGGCCACTTTCCGTGACAATTTCATCCCCGTTGGACTCGGGGGATTGCACATCAGTTTTTTGACGTGAATTACATTGCATAAAAATCAATATATTGGCAAGTACAAAGAGTAAACTAATTTTATTCATGGATTAATTTTTTAACTGTTACAAACTTATCAAATTTAAAACAATTTGTGGATTTGATAATACCGTATCTAAATCAAATCTATTCTAAAGTACACTATATTGAAGTATTGTAACAAAATATGTTACAGATCGTTATATTATTAATAACAATCCAAAGACAAAAATGCAATCTAGCAGCAAATTTACTTTAGCCATTCATATTTGTCTTTTTCTTAAATTCAAGGATCAGGATTTGGTTTCATCACAGCAAATAGCTGACAGTGTTAATACAAATCCCGTGGTGATACGCAGATTGATTGGTTGTTTGAGGGAAAATGGTATTGTAGGTAGTGTAGCTGGTTCAAAGGGGGGATTTTTTCTGATACAGCCTTCGGAAAAGATAACCTTATGGAAAATTTATAATTGTGTAAAGGATAGCGACCTTTTTAATAAACCCAGGCCTAATCCGGATTGTGTAGTTTCCAGCAATCTTTCGCAATTAGTAGAGGAAGCATACAGCAGTGCAGAAAACTCCATGAAACCTGTACTGGAAAAGACAACTATAGACCAGTTGAACCACAAACTAAGCGATATTGTTCAAGGCGAAAAATTTTGCTAGGCCCTACTCATCCTTTAGCGAGTTAACTGGATTTGCATTGGCTGCTTTAAAGGTCCTGTAGCCCACCGTTCCCCAGGCAACAAAAATCATGATGACCAAGGTGCCAAGGAATGTAACCATGCTCAATTCGATATGGTAAGCAAAATCTTCAAGCCAATTCATCATTAAAAAATAGGCTATTGGGGCTGATACCAGAAATGATATTAACACTAGAACAGTAAAATTCTTCGAAAGTAAAACAACTATTTTTGTAATTGATGCTCCCAGTACTTTTCTAATCCCTACCTCTTTTATTCTTTGTTCTGCAGTGTAAGAAGCCAGGCCGTAAAGGCCGAGACATGAAATTAAAATTGTAAGTCCGGTAAACCAGTTCACCAGCTTTCCGGTTTTCTGTTCACTGATATATGCTTTATCAAATACTTCATCGAAAAAGGAATAATCAAAAGGAAATTTTATGGAAAATGACTCTTTTGTATCCTGAATTGAGGCTATGGTATTTTGCATGTCATCATCAGCAATTTTAACAGATACATAAATCTGTATATCATTATAAAATAATTGCAATGGCATGATTTCCAAATGCAGGGAATGTTGATGAAAATCTTTCAAAATACCAACAATCTTGCTGGTATCATTACTCCAGGTAATAAGCTCTCTTCCGATTGGATCTTCCCACCCTAATGCCTTAGCTGCCGATTCATTGATAAGAATCGCTCCATTGTCGTCACCGAATTCCTTTGAAAAGTTCCTGCCTTCAGCAATTTCCAGTCCATAGAGGTCTACGAAGTTAAAGTCGGCACTGGCGGTATAAATAATAATCTCCACATCCTCTGGTTTCCCAGGCCAACGGGCATGGTTAGAAGAGGAAATGTTGTTGGGCAAGGATGTTGATGATGCTACATTTAATACCCCTGGTATTTTTCTTAGTTCTTCTTTGAAAACTGGAAGCTTTTTTCGAAAATCCCGGTCCCTGATCCTCAGGATTACTATCTGGTCCCGGTTATAACCCATTTCTTTGTTTTGAATAAAATTTAATTGTTCCGAGACTATCAAGGTACCGATTATCAATATACCTGAAATTGCAAATTGTATGATAACCAGGATATTTCTCAGTTTGGCTCCTTCTGCTCCTTTTTTAAAATTCCCTTTTAAAACCCTAATTGGTTTGTAATTTGACAAGGCAAAAGCAGGATAACTCCCTGAAATGATCCCAACTAAAATGGAAGTTGTAAGCAGGATGATAATCAACTGGGGATTTTGGACAAAATTTATGGTTAATTCACGGTCAACAAATTGTGAGAAAATAGGTAATATCATCCAAATAATTGTAACTGAGATTATTAAAGCCACGAATGTCAACAGTAAGGACTCCCCCAGGAATTGCAGCATAAGGTTATGTTTAAATGCACCAACTACTTTTCTGATACCTACTTCCTTGGCTCTTTTTGTAGCATGTGCAGTGGCAAGGTTCATG
>CBDVAV010000145.1:0-8900 GCA_965372055.1 uncultured bacterium
CATGACCACTGAAAGTGAGAGGGAGGAATATTTAAAGAATGCTTTTTATAACCCTTTTTTACTTAATTCAAGGCATGTATTGATTGATCTGCTGACAGATAGTGGGACTTCAGCGATGAGTGCAGCCCAGTGGTCGGGAATAATGGATGGTGACGAATCATACGCAGGGTCAAAAAGTTGGGAGAAAATGAGGGATGTGATTTTTGACCTGACAGGCTTTCCTTATATTCTTCCCACCCATCAGGGCAGGGCGGCAGAAAGGATTTTGTATGGTGGATATTTGGGAGGTGATGGAAAATTTTTTATCAACAATACTCATTTTGATACCACCAGGGCAAATATTGAATATTCCGGTGCCACTGCAATCGACTGTCTGATAGAAGAGGGATTAGTGCCATCATTATACCATCCTTTTAAAGGGAACATGAACCTGGAAAAACTGAAGGGCCTAATCGAGCAACATAAACCGGAAAATGTTGGGGCAGTTATCCTGACAATAACCAATAACTCCGATGGAGGGCAACCTGTCAGCATGGAAAATGCCAGAATGGTCAGAGATATCTGTAGCCACTATGGTATCTTATTTATACTTGATGCCTGCCGTATCGCGGAGAATTCTTATTTTATAAAAGAAAGAGAACCCGGGTATGAAGATAAAACCTATAAAGAAATCGCCCAGGAGATGTTTTCTTTAGTCGATGGTTGTATCATGAGTGCTAAAAAGGATGGACTGGTAAATATGGGTGGTTTCCTGGCCGTAAAAGATAAAGAGCTGGCAGAGACATGCAGTAATCTGTTGATTATCACTGAAGGATTTAGCACTTATGGCGGGCTTTCGGGCAGGGACATGGAGGCTATTAGTATCGGCCTTGATGAAGTTTTTCATAAAGATTACCTGTCTTACAGGATAAAAAGTACAAATTACCTGGGCAGTAGGCTTACAGAGATGGGTATACCCATCGTGTTGCCGGTTGGTGGCCATGCAGTTTATATTGATGCACATGCCTTTTACCCACATATTCCGGTTGAACAATATCCTGGGCAGTCTTTAGTGTGTGAACTGTATTTAAAGGGAGGGGTTAGGTCGGTAGAGGTGGGTTCGGTGATGGCAGGGAAGTATGATGAAAATGGCAATTTGATCCCGGCCCCTTTGGAATTGGTAAGGTTGGCAATTCCGAGGAGGGTTTATACCCAAAGCCATATTGATTACGTGATTGAGGTGATGGAGTATATTATGAAAAACAAGGAATCGGCCAAGGGTATAAAAATTACTTATGAGCCAAAGTTTCTCAGGCATTTTACTGCCCACTTTGAGCCTATGGAATTAGAAGCAGTTGGTTGAAATCAAATCTCTTTATATTGTATGATATTTGAAACCCCTTTACGGATCTCATCGCTTAAGGTGGCTACAGTTTTTTCTTTGAGAAGGTTTTTTATGTCCTCTTTCAGGATTTTGTATTTATGATGTATTGGGCAGGCCGTTTCATCGGAACAGATTTTTAGGCCAATTCCGCACCTGTCAAAAATATCCAGGCCATCAACGATTTCTACAATTTTAAATAAAGTGAGGCTCTCCGGTGCTTCACTAAGAATAAATCCACCGTTTGGGCCCTTTATGGAGGATAAAACCCTATGCCTGACTAAAAGTTGCAGGATTTTACTCAAAAAATGCAGGGGGATTTTCAATGATTCAGCAATCGCTTTTAAACCAACTGCCTTGCCATCTTTACTGTGTAAAGCTATATATAACACCCCTTGTAAAGCATATTCACAAGATCTAGAAAACATATTGTCAGGTTTTAATCAGCCATAAGATTACTAATAATTTATTAATATTGGATGCTCTTGTCTAAAAATATCATTTCAAAATAGATGTAAAAAAATTACCTTTAAGTTCTGTGGTTAACCAAATAAGTCTTTTGGGGCATTGAATTTAAACAAGTGCATTTAATCAGCAAAAAGAAAATACCGTTTAAGATCAACCAGACATTGCGTGCATTTCTGACCCAATACGGGCGTGAGCAGCCAGCCATTAACTACCATGACTTGCTAAGGTATGATAATTCCATACCATTGATCACTGCCAGCGGGGAGGATACACTTTGGGAAACAGTTTTCTACCCTCAAAATGAGTTGACTGAGATCCATAATAGTTTAAAAAAGGTTTATTCCAGCCTTCTTGCCCATAAGGACTTGTCTATAATTGAGCATCTTTATATTGACAGGATTGACCTTTGTCCTTTCGGAAACTCCCAGCCATTCAGGATTCGTATCGTGAATAAGATGAACGATAATTTTGACTATTTCTATGTAAAAAATGCTGATTCCTCAAGGATTTATGGTCTCGAACTGGAACACCTTTTATCACCAAACAGGATAAATTACCTGGTAGATGGCGATACCCTGATTGAAGAACACATTGCTGGAATTCCTGGTGACCAGTTTATCAAGACCTATTTAAAAGACCCTGGTATCAGCAAGATCAGGATTGCCAAGGAGTTTGTGAAATTTAACGAAAGGTGCTTTGTCCGGCTATTGGGGGATATGCATTCCAGCAATTTCGTGGTAGACATCACTCCTGATTTTGAGGAGACACATTATAGGATCCGGGCCATCGACTTCGACCAGCAGTCATATGAAGGGAGAAAGAAAGTTTATCTACCGCAGTATTTTAAACAGAATTATGCTTTTGTTAAAGTAGGCATGGATGTTATGACCCCGGAATCCATGCACCAGTACCAGTTGGAAGAGCGGTCATTGATCAGGAACAGGATGAAAAGCTCCGAAGGGGTGCTTAATAAACTATTGGCGGCTATGGTAGAGGACTGCATATCCCTCGATGAACATATTGATCAATTAAAATCGGAAATGGCCGATCATTTTAAGGACAAGAATTTTTTGAAGTGCAAAACCATGGGGGCGATAGTGAAGTTGAATTTGGAGTTGTTGTGGGAGAAATAGCCTGCCTTCGTTTACTTCGACAGATAAATGTTAGTATGAACTTGCCTGCCTATGACAGGTTTGAGTTTGAGGATGTGAGAGTGTTGACTTTATTTCCAACTCAAATCATTATAGTGACATATTGTATCACTCCCTAATCAATTCTTCGTATCATTATCTTATCATTAAAAAAGAAGGTATTAAAACAAGTAGTTGTTATTGACATTGATAACAGGACTCGATTATTTAATAAAAGCAGATAATGGGAAAAATAGCAGTTTTAGGTGCAGGTTACGTGGTTAAACCAATGATTGATTATTTTATTGATTATTGCAAATACGAAGTTATTGTTGCAACGCGCACCGTTTCAAAAGCAGAGAAAGTAATTGCCGGAAGACCGCTTGGTACTGCAATCAGTTGGACAATTGATCAGGTTGATGCCTTGGAACAGATAATCAGGGAAGTTGAAGTTGTTATTGTGATGATACCCCGCTCATGTCACACGGTAGTTGCAGAACTGTGCATGAAACACCATACCGCGATGATAACCACGGACTTTAAACATCCCGGGATCGCGTGTTTTGATGAAGAAGCAATAAAACAAGAGACACTTATTCTTACAGAACTTGGTGAAGATCCTGGTCTTGACAACATGGGCTTAAAACAAATGATTGATGAAGTTCATGCTATGGAAGGGAAAATCACAAAAATTGTTTCCTATGGATCGGGTATCCCTTCGTTTGAGCATAATCGCAATCCCTGGGGCTATAAATTCTCTTGGGATCCAAATGGGCTTATGCGTTCAGCAGTATCACCAGCTACTTATCAGGTAGATGGAAAGGTAATTGAAGCAACCGCTAAGTTTGAGCATCACAGATTAGTGGATGTTCATGGCATCGGCACATTTGAAACTTATCCCAGCAGCGACAGCACCCGTTATTTAAAAGAGTTCGGATTGGATGAAAACATTTCCATCTACAAAGGATTACTGCGGTACATCGGTTATTGCAACACGATGATAAACCTCCTGAAAATAAAATTGATCGAGAATACCCAGGAAAAGGATTTTGAAAACAAAACATATAGCCAGTTTATCGCTGATCTTATTGGGGATTCAAGTACTGAAGACATAAAAATGAAATTTGCGAAATCCTTAAACCTGGATGCTAAAGATGATTTTGTCGAAAAATTGGATTGGCTCGGATTATTTGACAATAATCAGATATCAATAAAAAGCGGCACAAATTCAAACCTACTGGTGGATTTGATGCTGAAAAAAATGGCTTACGAACCTCACGAAAAAGATATGATAATCGTTCACAACGAAATGGTGGTTGAATTTCCTGATAGAAAGGAAAAACGAATATCCAGTATGGTGGTCGAAGGTATTCCTTTTGGTGACTCTGCCATGGCAAGAGCGGTTTCTTTACCACCGGCCATTGCTGCAAAACTAATTTTGGAAGGGAAAATTACCAGAAAGGGAGTATGTATACCATCGACAAAAGAAATGTACCAACCTATTTTGGAAGAAATGGAAAACCTGGGCTTTGCTTTTAAGAAGGAGACAGTTATTTTATAAGAAGCAAAGATTCATACTTCCCCACCTATTCAAAACTTCGTATCCTTGGAAATGATTGTGACTTTTTACAAATTCTTCGATTATCAGCTTAGACCTAACCGTCAATAAAAGTTTGGCCAACCATAACCATTTAAGTGAAGAAGAGTTAAACCAAGAAAAGGAGTGGATAGCTGCTGCAAAGCAAAATCCGGAAAATTTTGGGCTATTATATGACAAGAATTTTGAGGCTATATTCAATTATATTTACAGGAGGACTGGTGATGAATCCCTCACTTCTGATCTGACTTCGCAGACTTTTCTGAAGGCCTTGCAAAACCTAAAGAAATACGAGTTTAAGGGAATTCCTTTTTCGGCATGGTTATTTAAGATAGCTTCAAACGAAATAAATAAGTATTATAACAACACCAAGAAAAGAGTAAGATTTAGCCTGGAGGAAAACCGTTTTAGGGAAATCCTTGAAGAAACTACTGAGAAATACGATGAGAATATAAAAAACCAGCTGATCAAAGCGCTTGAGGACCTGCCTTCAGACATGCTTTTAGCCCTTGAATTCAGATACTTTGAGGAAAAAAGTTTTAAAGAAATAGCCTATATCCTGGATGTTTCTGAAAGTGGGGCCAAAATGAGGATTTACCGGGCACTTGAAATACTGAGGTTGATATTAAAAATAGAAAGGAAATGACCCGTCATGATATAAAGCTAAGAAGAAAAGAAATGACGTCAGGTAGAATTGGACGCCACAAAAACTTTAGCAACCTGATAAAACGTCATAAGTCCAGTAGAATCCGGGCTGTAATTCAAACCATTGCCTACATCATCATCTTAATTATTCTTCTAACTCTTATTTATTACCTGGGATTGAGGTAGCTTAAAACTCAATTGTGACTTTTTTAGTATTCCTGATTATAACATAAAAAAGGATCATGGAATACAGAAAAACAGCAAAAGCCGATATCTCAAACAAAAGGGGGCTATTTTTTAATTTAGGACTCGTATTTAGCCTGATTTTAGTAATTACTGCATTTGAATGGAAAAGCATTCCGGGGGGAGTGGTTGTACTTGATAATGTTATTGATGATTTTCCAGTGCTGACAGAAATTCCGCCCACTGTTCAAGAACCTCCGAAGCCTCCTAAAGTCATACAACCAAAATTGATCGAGGTTTCCGCTGAGGAAATTATTGAAGATATAGAATACACATTTGATGCGGATGAAATTGAAGACATACCTGAAATTGAAATTCCTGAATCTAAACCAGAAATTGTACAAGTTACTTTTACGATTGTGGAAGTCATGCCTGAACCAATAGGGGGACTTAGTGATTTTTTTCAATTTGTGTATAAGGAAATAAAATATCCTAATAGGGCCAGAAGCATGGGTATTGATGGAAGGATTACAGTACAATTCATTATCGATAAAGATGGATCATTGACGAATTTCGTCATATTAAAAGGCATTGGGGCTGGATGCGATGAAGAGGTTTTGAGAGTGCTTAAATTGGCACCAAAATGGAAACCTGGTAAACAACGGGGAAGGCCGGTTAGGGTAAAAATGGCCTTGCCTATTACTTTCCGACTTAATTAAATAGGTGAATAAAATTTTACCTAACAAGATGCTTTAAATCATGAATCATAAATTAGTGAATCTTTTATACAGTTTCTCTTTGTTACCAGTGATCGCTTTTCTTTCATTTTTCCTAATAAATTCAATAATAGAAGAAATTGAAAAATCTGATCACATCCAAAACCACAAAAATATGATTGTGGATAAATTGAAGTTTATTAGAATGGTTCAACAGATATTTAAGGATCAAAGGGGCTATTATTCTTCTAATTGGAATAATTTGATTGAATTTTCAAAAGGCTCGATTTATGTGATATCAAAAGATGAGATTGTAATGATTGACCCTTTGACTAAAATGGACATTGTCACCTATATCATTGACACTATTTCAATTGTAAGTGTATATGATTCAGTTTATTCAAAATCAATATACAGACCAGAGATATTAAAGATGGTTCCAGGATACGACCAAGAGGTTGCATTTATACTTGAAACCGATTCTCTTGAATTACATGGATTGAATTTACAAGTTATCAGGGTATACAATCCTCAAAATATTGAAAATGTAAATCTTGGATTTGGATCTCTAAAAAAGCCTACATTAAATGGGAATTGGGATTGAATATTTAAAATTTTATTATTATAGAGGTGATGGAAATTGAGATTCTTATTACCGAAGCCCTTAGAGGTCGTAAAATGTACAATGACTGATCCCAAAGAACTGTTCCACGAAATCGCCAAAGAGATTCCAGAAGCTATAGAAGGGAAGATGTTTGGTGCTTTATGCATTAAATCAAAGAATGGAAAAGCTGCCGCAATTTTTTGGAAAAATGATATGCTGTTCAAACTTGGTGAAAAGGATCAGGAAGAGGCATTGAAATTAAGTGGTTCAAGTATAGGATTTCACCTTTATGCACCAGAAAAACAAATGAAAGGATGGGTATTTGTGCCTGAAAAACATTCTGGAAAATGGATAAATTTTACTAAAAAGGCAATAAAATACGTGAAGGGTTTGGAGAAATAGAACACAAAGTTAAGTCTAATACGATGTGTGACTTACACCTTTTATAGGAGAACTTTTATTGGCTTCTCACTATAACTTTCTGAGTCTTCAAAAAAATTCTATAGAACCAATTTGCTATACGAATTTAAAACATATATTTGTAACCATGTATAAGGTTATATAGGTTGGTTATGAAAGAGTATTATTCTTTAACTGAAGTTGCGGATTTGTTAGGGAAAAGCAAAGAAACTTTAAGGAGATGGGATAATAATGGAAAATTAACTGCTGTAAGAGAACCGATGAGCAACTACCGTGTTTATCGGAAAGAGCAACTTAAAATATTTGACGAACTTGATTTTCTATTCAATACAACCGAAGAAGGCAATAAGGTCATACCTGACCACAAATATTCAGTTCTAGAGTTATTTGCCGGAGCAGGGGGGCTTGGAATTGGACTTGAGAAAGCGGGGTTAAATTGCGTCACTTTAAATGAAATAGACCATTGGGCTGCAACAACCTTAAGAAATAACAGACCACATTGGAGGGTAATAGAAAATGATATTCGGAATTTATCCTTTAAAGAATATGAAAGAAAAATTGATGTGGTGACAGGCGGGTTTCCATGCCAGGCATTTAGTTATGCCGGAAAGAAACTAGGGCTTGAGGATGCAAGAGGAACCCTTTTCTATGAATTTGCCAGAGTGGTTGATGAAATAAAACCGCTGATTTGTGTTGGGGAAAATGTACGAGGACTTTTGAATCACGATGATGGAAGGACTTTGGAAGGAATGAAATCAATCTTGGATGAAATAGGATATCAACCAATTACCCCCCGGATATTAAAGGCAATATTTTATAATGTCCCTCAAAAACGGGAAAGGCTAATTCTTGTTGGTGTTCGAAAAGATATTGATATCGACTTTACTTACCCAAAACCCTACAAAAATATCTACACTATAAAAGATGCCTTAAAAGCAGGGGAATTATATCCTAATGATGTGCCAGATTCTGAAGGGACTATGTATCCCAAGAGTAAAAAAGAAATATTAGACCTGATTCCACCGGGAGGATATTGGAGGGACCTTCCATTAAAGCTTCAAAAAGATTACATGCAAAAGAGTTTTTATCTGGGAGGTGGTAAAACTGGAATGGCGAGAAGAATGAACTGGGACGAACCAAGCCTAACCCTAACATGTAGTCCAGCACAAAAACAAACAGAGAGATGTCACCCCGATGAGACAAGGCCTTTCACGATTCGTGAATATGCAAGAATCCAAACTTTTCCAGATGACTGGGAATTTGCTGGCTCGGTATCAAATCAATATAAACAAATAGGAAATGCTGTACCTGTTAATCTTGGTAAAGAAATCGGATATTCAATTGTTAGATTTCTAAATGAGACCTACAGGGCGTATGATTTAGAGGAAAATATTATTGATTTTGACCAAGTGGCAATGGATTTTCAGTAATTGAATTTCAGCAAAAGGCGTAACCGCTTTTTGATACTATTCCAGTTTTGGGTAGTTTGGAATTTATTCTTTCAATATGGCCTATTTAAATTGGATAGAAGATAAACTTTTAATTGATGCTGTTTCACATCTAATTGAAATTGGTAAGTCATCTCAAAAGGAAGCAGAAGCTAAATTCAATAAAAATGTAATTGATCCATTTTCTGCATTATTCCAAATGGCAGGTTTTGAAATCGATTATAAAGGATGGGTAACTAGTGAAAAAACAAGGCAATCTCAAAAAACACTACAAAATCACATAGGAAATTTTCATCAAAATATCTTAGGAAGTATTGAAGGATGGGAGA
>CBDVAV010000146.1:0-8868 GCA_965372055.1 uncultured bacterium
GGTGGCTGGCAATACTTATACATTATCTTGGACAGTAACCAACGGTGTTTGTATCTCTATAGATTTTATGACACTTACAAGATCTCTTCCTCCAACCGGTTCTAACGCAGGTCCAGACCAGCTAGGTTGTTCCTCAAGTTTTACACTTGCTGCCAATACACCAGTATCAGGTACAGGATTGTGGAGTATCACACTTGGTGCCGGAACTTTTGTAGACGCAGCAGATCCAAATACAATTGTAAATAATGTTGGGCTAGGTGCCAATACATTTACCTGGACGATACTAAGTGGTTGTGGTGGATCATCAAACGATGTTATTATAACAAATGATAATTCCACTACATCCAATGCTGGTCCTGACCAAACGATATGTGGTACTAATGCAACGTTAGCCGCAAACACTCCTGCAAGCGGAGTAGGAACCTGGATTTTTGTGAGCAATCCTGATGGCCTAGGTAATATTACTAACATTTTACTTCCTGGTTCAGGATTTACCGGTACACAAGGTGTAACTTATGAGTTACAATGGTCAATTGATAATGGAGCATGTCCTATCAGTAACGATAATGTAATTATTCAGTTTGATTTAAATCCAACAGCCTCGGCAGCTGGCCTTGATCAAATTCTTTGTGGGAATAGTACGGTATTGGCAGCAAACAATCCGGCAATCGGTACCGGATTATGGAGTTTTGTAAGCAATCCCGATGGGCTGGGAAACATTACTAATACAGCTTTATTTAATTCCGCATTTTCAGGAACTGCAGGAGTTACTTATGAACTGCAATGGACCATCTCAAATGGAGTTTGCCCTTCAAGTCAAGATAATGTCATTATTCAGTTTGATGCCAATCCCACGGTTGCAAATGCTGGATCAGATCAAATTGTTTGTGGGGGAAGTACAACACTTGTAGGAAATAACCCGGCAGTGGGTTCTGGATTATGGACTTTTTTCAGTAACCCTGATGGATTGGGAAATATTGCTAATATAGGTTTGTTCAATTCTAATTTCACTGGCACACCGGGAATAGTTTATGAATTAACCTGGACAACATCAAACGGGATATGTGCTTCTACCAATGATAATGTGATTATCCAGTTTGATCAAAGCCCCACTGTAGCTACAGCCGGCGGTGACCAAACCTTATGTGCAACTTCTGCAGTAATGGCAGCAAACACTCCGGTAATTGGGACTGGTGCCTGGAGCGTAGTAGTAGGGGATGGGTTGGGAAGTTTTGTTTTGGGTACTGATCCAACCACTACATTTAATGGTACAGCCGGTGTTACATATACTTTGAGATGGACAATATCCAATGGAGTTTGTACTGATAGCCAGGATGATGTGATTATTCAGTTTGATGCCAACCCCACTGTTGCAGCAGCAGGCCCTGGTCAAACCCTTTGTGGTACTTCAGCTGCCCTTGCGGCAAATTTACTTACAATTGGTACAGGGTTGTGGACTGTAATTGTGGGAGACGGGCTGGGTAGTTTTGCCCTTAATACTAATCCGACTACCACCTTTACAGGCACTGCTGGAGTGACTTACACGCTTAGATGGACAACCTCAAATGGCGTGTGTGCAGTAAGCCAGGACGATGTTATTATTCAATTGGATGCCAATCCAACTATTGCTATTGCAGGAGTAGATCAAAATATTTGTGGCATTTCAACTTCACTGGCTGGAAATAACCCAGCAATTGGCACCGGGTTGTGGACTTTCCTAAGCAACCCTGATGGTTTAGGGGTTGTTGGCAATGCTGCTCAGTTTAATTCGAATATTAGTGGTACTGCGGGAGTGGCGTATGATTTACAATGGACCATTTCAAATAGTGTTTGCCCACCAACAATGGATAATGTGCTGATAACCTTTAGTTCGGCTTTACCAGTAACCACAATTTCCGGCGAAACTGAGGCTTGTGTGGGTGATACTAAAACTTATACTATTCCTGGTGGAAACCCAGTCCTATATAATTACACCTGGAATCTTACAGGTTTACCACCTTCTTCAACTGTAATCCCTGGATCTGGAACTCCATTTCAATTTATATCAATTCAGTTTAATGACCCAATTACCGATGGGGTACTTGGGGTAGTAACCGATGATGGCTTGTGTATAGGACCATTGGAAACTTTTAATATCACAGTATTTGAAACGCCCCAGATGTCAATTGTCAGTTCCGATGTAGATGGGATAATTTGTGAAAATGAATCGGTTACCTTTACAGCAACAGATGCTCTTGATATAGCTGATAATTTTGAATTTCAATTGAATGGTATTACAGTTCAGAGCAGCCCATCACCAATTTTTACTACTAGTTCCCTTGGGTTTGTAAACCAAGTGGTAGTAATCGGAACAACGGGTGGAATCTGCCCGGCTTCAAGCTCACCACCAATAGCTCATACTGTAAACCCAATTCCCGCTGTTTTTAACATACAGGGTGGCGGAACTTACTGTCTTGGTGGAAGTGGGGCAACAGTGGGCTTGGATGGTTCTGAACCTTTGATTACCTACGAACTGTACCTGGATGGGAATCCAACCGGAACAACAATTACTCCTGGCGGGGGTGCTTTTAATTTCCCCTCTCAGGTTGCAGCAGGAATATACACCATAGAAGCGGTAACCGTACCCAATTGTGCCCTCTTTATGGCCGGCAATACTTCTATTACTATTGATCCCTTGCCTAGTCTTTATACGGCTAATGGGGGTGGTGATATTTGTTCTGATGATCCCGGAGCTTCAATAACGTTGGATAATTCCGACTTAGGCATTGATTATCAATTACTAAAAGATGGTTTTCCCATTGGAATTACACTTTCAGGAACGGGTGCTTCACTTGATTTTGGCTTGCAAACCCCGGCAGGTACCTATACCATAGAAGCTACAAATGTTACCACTTTGTGTACGGTTATGATGCTGGGGAATAGGGATATTACCATACTCCCTAAGCCCAGTGTTCTTGCTACCAATAACAATACTTCAATTTGCACTGGATTTGATACTGATATTCGTCTGAACAGTGATGTGATAGGAGCAACATTTACCTGGACGGTATCAGTTAGTGATGCTTCACTGACGGGCGCAACGAATCAGGCAATCCCTCAACCAATTGCAACAATTATTGGTCAGACTTTAGTTAATACCAGCAGTCTTCCTCAAACTGCGACTTATTTCATTACATCTACAGGCCCGATTCCAACCAATTGTATTGGAGATATTGAGCAAGTAGAAGTTATTGTAAATCCTGAACCTGTTGCTTTGATTAGTGGCAATACCACGATTTGCAATGGATCAACTGCTTCAATTAGATTTGAGATGTCAGCAGGGGAGCTTCCTTATGATATTGTATATACCGACGGATCATCTAATTTCAATTTGGACAATGTGGCTAGCCCTCATGTCATTAATGTAAGCCCTGCTTTTACTACAATTTATTCCATAGTTTTTGTTTCAGATGTTAATGGTTGCATTACAAATACAGGTTCCGGATTGGCTACCGTAACTGTGGAAGATGCTATTGCAGATTTCTCAACAAATCAAATTTCCTCAAGTTGTAACCCATTTCCAGTCACTTTCTCTAATAACAATGTCTTGGCTGGAGTTACTTATGAGTGGAGTTGGGGTGATGGTACTGCCAATGAAGTTACTACTTCAGAGACTTCAATTACCCATGAGTTTGTTAATAATTCTACTTCAGCAACTTTAAGTTATTCGGTAGTTTTAGTAGCTACCAATAACAATGTGATACCAGCCTGCACAGATATTTCATCTACAATAATTGAAGTTTTCCCTGCTATTGTGGTCGATGTAATCGCAGATGTTGACGATGGTTGTGGCCCATTAACCGTTAATTTTGATAACAGGTCACTTGGAGTCACAGATCATAAATGGTTCTACAGAAGACAAGGTATTAATGAGGAAACCGAAGTGAGGACAACACCATTTGTTAGCTATGTTTTGGATAATAGCACCACATCGGCAATTACTTACGAGGTGGTGTATTCTGCTACTAAGGGAACTTGTTCAGAGGAAAGGATAACTCCGGTGTCAGTTTATCCAGATTTGAAACCGTCTTTTACAATTTCCCCTGGTAATACGGTACTGATTATAGAACCTCCCCATGTGACAATAACCAATACAACACCCAATGCCAATTCATGGAATTATGAATGGGATATGGGGGACGGAAGCACGATAATTACCGATATAAACCCTGCTCCGTATACTTATACAACCTTCGGAACTTATAAAATCAAACTATTAATCTCAGATCCCAATTCCCCTATAGATTGCTCTGTTAGTACTAGCGAGGTTGTTATTGTTGAACCCGTCTTCCCAATCGTAGATTTTATTATGGATGTAACTGAAGGTTGCAGACCACTGACTGTAAACTTTACAAATTTATCTCAATTTGTTGACCCCGACACCTATTTTTGGCAATTCACTAACCAAAATGGAGAATCAATAGGTACTTCTCAAATCGAAAACCCATCATTCACATTTTTTGATCCTGGTTTGTACACCGTTTCCCTGGATGGCAGTAATCCACTTGGTAATGCAGCCAATGAAACCAAGGAAATGATCATCAAAGTAAATGATATTCCCACGGTGAGTTTCTCAATTAGGCCAACAAAAGTCTTTCTTCCAGACCAACCCATTTTTACTGACAATAGCTCAATTGGTGCTGATATTTTTGTTTGGGATTTTGGCGATGGAACTATAGTTGAAGAGTTTGAACCTCAACATGTATATACGGAAGAGGGTTTATATGCCATTAGCCTTACCGCCACCAGTTTAGATGGCTGTGAAAACACTGAAATAAAAACAGATGTAGTCACAGTATTGCAAGGAGGAACCACAAGGATACCCAATGCTTTCACACCTTCTTTAGACGGCCCTTCAGGCGGTGTAACGGGGAGTAGCGCGACTGGATCAGGAACATTTAATGATGTTTTTCTGCCAGTTACAGAGGGGGTGCAGGAATTTAACCTGCAAATATTTGATCGATGGGGAAACCTGATGTTTGAAAGCAAGGACAAGACCATTGGTTGGGATGGCTATACAACCAATGGCAGGCTTGTTCCACAGGGTGTATATGTGTATAAAACTGTTATGAAGTTTATCAATGGAGAAAAAATTACCAGGGTTGGTGATGTAACAGTTATAAGATAATGAATATCAGATTTACTGCATGCATCATAATAGGAACATTGGTTTCATCACTGGAAGCTCAGGATCCACAGTTTTCGCAATTTTATGCATCACCATTATACCTAAATCCTGGATTCACTGGTGCCACTCAGGCCCATAGATTGGTAGCGAATCACCGGTTGCAATGGCCCAATCTGCCTCAGGTATTTGCAACCTATGCCTTTTCTTATGACACCTATAAATCAGATATAAGAAGCGGCTTTGGACTTCTGGCCACCACGGATATTGCCGGTTCAGCTGCCCTCAGATCGACCAGTGTAGGATTTTTATACTCCTATAAACTTCGTACAGAAAATAACTGGATATTTTCACCAGGATTATATTTCGGTTATACTGTAAGGAATATCGATTTTAACAAGCTGTTATTTGGCGATCAGATAGAATTTGACCAATCAGGTGCCCCTACAGTGGATCCAGCATTCGGGAATTTAGGTAATAATAAGTATTTTGATTTTGGTGCTGGAATGATAGTCTACAATAGAGTTGTCTGGGGAGGGGTTTCATTTTATCACATTAACAGGCCAGATAATTCATTATTGGACGGGGACAGCCAACAACCCATGAAAATTACTATACATGGAGGTGCCAGATTACCATTATATTCGGATTCTAGACGGCTGAAAGAAGTTTCGAGTATTACACCATCATTCATTTATAAAAGACAAGGGGAATTCCAGCAACTGGATGTAGGGTTACATTACCATATAGATCCCGTAATGGTGGGATTCTGGTACCGTGGAATTCCAGTTATAAAGAATGTAGTGGGAAATACTTCACGAGACGCAATTGTATTTATCATCGGTTTACAATTTTCTCAATTTGAAATGGGGTATAGTTACGATTTCACCATTTCTGAATTAGGAGTAGATACAGGTGGGACACATGAAATATCGCTGGTATATCAATTTGAAACTTTTTCTAACAAGAAAAAAGTTACACGAAAGGAAAAATTCATCCCATGCCCTTCTTTTAATACCAAAAAGTTTTGGAAAAACTAGTTTTCGGGTAGTTGCAGAAGCCCATTTTTGTCATACCCTCTATTTACCATAACTTTGAGTCTGTTTAGCAGGCATTTCATGAATTATTCTAAAGACTTAGATAAGTTACCCGCGATAAAATCAATATCCAAGGCAGCTGAAACCTTAGGTTATGATGCTTATGTCGTGGGTGGATTTGTTAGGGATATATTTTTGAAACGGCCATCAAAGGATATAGATTTTGTTTGTATTGGAAGTGGAATAGACTTTGCACGAAAAGTCATGGAAATAACCACAGGAGCAAAGAACTATACGTATTACAAAAATTTTGGGACAGCAAAGCTTGAGGTTGCGGATTGGCACCTTGAATTCGTAGGGGCCAGGAAAGAATCATATAGAGATGACTCAAGAAAGCCAATAGTTGAAGATGGATCAATTAGTGATGATCAAAAAAGGAGGGATTTTACAATAAATGCCATGGCAATTGGTATAAATAAACATAACTACGGAGTATTGATTGATCCTTTTGATGGCATAAAGGATTTGAACAATAAGATGCTAAAAACCCCTCTTGAGCCTGGGATTACTTTCTCAGATGATCCTTTGAGAATGATGAGGGCTATCCGGTTTGCCAGCCAATTGTCGTTTGATATTGATGCTGATACATTTAAAGCCATCATTCAAAATGCCAATAGAATAAAGATAGTTTCCGAGGAAAGAATTGTTGATGAGTTAAATAAGATAATAGAATCACCTGTCCCATCGTATGGTTTAAATCTTTTGTATCATTCGAAATTAATGGAAATAATCTTCCCGGAAATGTGTGCTTTACATGGTGTGGAAACCAAAAATGGAATGTCGCACAAGGACAATTTTTATCATACCCTTAAGGTATTGGACAACATTGCCCTCGAAAGCGATAATTTATGGTTGAGATGGGCAGCAATCATGCATGATATTGCGAAACCAATGACCAAGCGTTTTGATAAAATAGCAGGATGGACCTTTCACGGTCATGAAGATAAAGGGGCCAGAATGGTGCCTGGTATTTTTAAAAGACTTAAACTTCCGCTGGATGGCAAGATGAGGTTTGTGCAAAAGATGGTAAGATTACATCTAAGGCCAATTGCCTTAGTAAAAGATACAGTAACCTATGCGGCAATACGTCGTTTGCTTTTTGAAGCAGGGGATGATATCGATGATCTAATGAAGTTATGCCGAGCAGATATCACTTCAAAAAATAATGCCAAGGTAAAGCAATACCTGACTAACTTCATCAAAGTTGAAAGAAAAATGGTAGAGGTTGAGGATAAAGACAGGTTACGGAATTTTCAACCTCCCGTTACAGGAGAGGAAATTATGAAAGTCTTTAATCTCAAACCTTCTAAAATCGTTGGAGAAATCAAAGAGCAAATAAAGGATGCTATTTTAGATGGGAAAATCAATAATAACCACAAAGAGGCATTTAAACTAATGATTGCCATTGGTAAGAAAAAAGGACTACAACAGAGCATTGAAAAACATTTTATTTAATAACTAAATAGAGAAATGGTAAAACACTTTAGAATTATCCTATCAATATTTTCAGCAGTATTGATTACTTCTGCGAATAGCCAAGTTGTTGTATCAGATAGTGCTGCAAAGTGGCAGAAACGACTTACATATGCAATGGGGATGAAATATAATGATTACGGGATGGCAAAAAGCTCATTATATGACCTCATTGCCATGGATCCCCAAAATGATTCCTTGTTGTTTAACCTTGGATATTTGTATTTCGATATGCAACAATATGCATCAAGTATTTTAGTTTGCCGGGATGTTCTGGTTCGTGATCCCAATAACCTTGGAGCACTTGAAATCAGTGCTGTGGCTTATGAAAACATGGGATTAAAAGATCGCGCCTTGGAACACTATGAAAAAATTTACAGACAACAAATCGAGGATGCAAATACGCTTTACAAAATGGCATTCCTTCAATATGAATTGAAGAGATTTAACGAGTCAAAGATCAATGTCGATATTTTATTGAACAATAGTAAAATTGATGAACTCAAGCAAATATTTACCTTTGATGAAGTTGATAAAGAATTTGTTATGAGGGTTCCAGTCCTAAATCTGAAAGGATTGGTACATAAAGAACTGGGAGATATTGCAACAGCAAAGACTAGCTTTGAAGAAGCCTTGACGCTTGCCCCTGAATTTAAGCTTGCCAAAGATAACCTTGATGCTTTAAATTAGTTTTATTTGGATGCAACTTCCTGGCTATTAAGCTGTCATTTAAACAGTATAGCAGTTAATTGGAAAATGTACACAAAAATCTTCATGAAGACCTGGTAGAAAAGTGTAAACAGGGAAGCCAGGCTGCTCATAAGGAGCTTTACGATCTTTATTCCAGTGCAATGTTCAATATCGGCTATCGAATTGCCAATGACAGGGATGACGCCAAGGATATATTGCAAGATGCATTTATAAGTGCGTTTAATAATATCGAGAGTTATCGTGGAACAGCTTCTTTTGGGGCATGGTTAAAAAAAATCGTGGTAAATAAAGCAATTAACCATATAAAAAAGAGGAAGTTAGAAGTTATACCTATAGACGAAATGAGCAAAGAGGTTGCTACGGAAGATGTGTTTGAAGATGAAGATATCCATCTTAACGTGGAGATGGTGAGAAGTGCTATAC
>CBDVAV010000147.1:0-8857 GCA_965372055.1 uncultured bacterium
TTCTAGCTCTTTTAATATCCTCAACAAGGTGATTCAGATTAGTCTCCATATTTAGGTTGTTAATATTTTATACAAAACAATATTTCATAATATGAAATCCAGCAATTGATTAAAAATTAAAACTCGATTTCCAAGCTCACCGGACAATGGTCCGGTGTAGCGCTAATGTTACAACTGCAAGTTCTTCCTTTGATACCAATATTTTCACAACCTGGCATTCCAACCATAAAATAAAATCATGTGTCATATACAAAGACAATAAAGTCCAAAATTAAATAAAACTATGAAAAAATTACATTATGCTTTAATCGTTTTTATGATCAGCAGTTGCGATAATGATGATATTGATACCCCACTTTCTAAAGTAAATTCCTTTTCAGTAAATTCCAGTTCAGATGCCAGTGGCCTTTTAAGAGGTGGTGGTGATTATATAGGTGGCGACAGATACAACAACTTTGAAGAAAACCCATTTATTGATGTTATCAATGAGCCGATATCAACATTTTCAATTGATGCTGATGGTGCTTCCTACGCCAATGTAAGAAGGTTTTTGATGAACAATCAGTTACCCCCAAAAGAAGCGGTCAGGACTGAAGAGTTAATTAACTATTTTCAAGTAGATTACCCCTATAAACCAAATGGACATCCAGTTTCCGTTAATGGCGAAGTAAGTCAATGTCCTTGGGCATTGGATCATAATCTCATAAGAATCGGTATAAAAGGTAAAACAATTCCAAAGAGCGAACTGCCACCTTCAAATATTGTTCTCTTGATTGATGTTTCGGGCTCCATGGGCAGCCCTGATAAATTAGAATTATTAAAAGAGGGGTTCAAACTACTTGTAGATGAATTTACTGACAAAGATAAAATTGCCATTGTTACTTATGCTGGAAGTGCCGGGGTAGTATTGCAACCCACTTCTGGTGATAATAAAAATACTATAATTGAAGCTATAAATTCCCTTGGCTCGGGTGGAAGCACTGCCGGTGCCCAGGGGATTATCACGGCCTACGAATTAGCCCAAAATAATTTTGTTGCAGGAGGAAACAACCGGGTAATAATAGGCACAGACGGAGATTTTAATGTAGGTCCATCAAGCCAGGAAGAATTGGTAGAGCTCATTGAAGAGAAGAGGGATTTTGGAATTTTTCTCACGGTTCTTGGCGTAGGTCGTGGAAACCTAAATGATGGAATGCTAGAACAAATGGCCAATAATGGAAATGGAACATATGAATATATTGACAATATTGATCAAGCCAAAAAAGTCTTTATTTATGAGTTCAGTAAATTTTACACGGTAGCAAAAGATGTTAAGGTACAGATTGAGTTTAATCAGAATTTAGTTAAATCATATAGATTGATAGGGTATGAAAACAGGTTGTTGGAAACCGAGGACTTTGAAGATGATAATAAGGATGCAGGGGAAATCGGAGCTGGGCAAAATATAACTGCCCTATACGAAATCATCCCTATCCAATCCCCACAATTACGATTTGTCCCAACATTTACCATAAAATTCCGGTACAAAGAGCCAGATTCTGAGGTGAGTTCCCCAATTGATCTTGAAATTTTCAATCTGGGAAGTAATTTTCAGCAAGCTTCAGAAAATATGAGATTTGTGGCAAGTGTTGCGGGGTTCGGTATGCTGTTGCGTGATTCAAAATTCAAGGGAAACTTGAATTTTGAAAATATTGAAGAATGGGTCGGCAATACTTTAAATTATGATCCATACAATTTCCGGAGAGAATTCAGGCAGCTTGTAACACGGGCAAAAGGCTTATAACGTTATCATTCTGCCTTATATTCGTTCGCCATATATTCATTTAAGTTTGGAAATGGAGTTTTTGTTAAAACTCGATTTCCAAGCTCACCGGGCAGTGGTCAGAACCCTCAAATTCATTATATATCTTAGCATCAATAATTTTATTTTTCAGGCTTTCGTTTACCAAAAAATAATCGATCCGCCAGCCCACGTTCTTGGCCCTGGCATTAAATCTATAACCCCAGTAGCTATATTTTACTTCTTCAGGATATAAAAACCTGAATGTATCGATAAACCCAGAATCCAATAAATTGCTAAAACCATCAATCTCAACTTGGGTATACCCTGCCGTTTTGTTGTAATTGCTCTTTGGGTTGGCCAGGTCCATTGCCTGGTGTGCAACATTAAGATCGCCACAAACAATTACAGGTTTATGTTTGTTTAGGCTTAGTAAATAGTTAGTGAAATCACTGTTCCATCCTTGACGGTAATCGAGCCGCTTGAGTTCTGCCCCCGCGTTGGGCACGTAAACATTTACCAGGTAATAGTTGGGAAATTCAAGGCTGATGACCCTGCCTTCCTGGTCGTGGTTATAAATACCGATATCCTGTATTTCATTTATGGCTTTTTCTTTTGATAAAATACAAGTACCCGAATAGCCTTTACGGCTCTTTGAGGAATTTATGTAGGATGAATAACCATTTATAGGTTCCACTATTTTTAGCACTTCTTCGTCTGGAGCTTTGGTTTCTTGTATACACAAAACATCGCTGTTCAATGCTTTAAATGTCTCATCAAATCCTTTTTTTGCTATTGCCCTGATCCCGTTAACGTTCCATGAAACTAGTTTCTTTTTCATGATGGTAAAGTAATAACCATGTTATGATATTCCTTGGTATTAATTGGTTTTTTTGAAATGACCACTAAAAAATCAACTATTGAGGTTTATGAACCTTTGAATTGACTCCTGTACACTTTGCTTGTCGTGCCAATATTCCCTGCTCCAGAAACCTGTAAATTTCCAATGTTTGCTGCTCATGGAAAATGGCCTGTAAACATGCATCTCTTTCATGGATGCACTTTGATAATAGAGATCATCATCGGTAAGTAAAAGGCCAATATACTGACCGTTCTTTTTAATGGTAAGATCTGTAAATGGAAGTCCTTCTGCAATCTGACATTCGGTAAGATGGTCTTTGGCCCAGTTTTGGATCCTTTGTTTAAGATACCAGTTAACCTGAAAGTCCTCACCTGGGCTTGGTGAAGGAATGAATTTCCCGTCAGAAACCTCCAAAGCGTACTGTAAGTATGCTTTTAGCAATTTTGGCCCTTCATTTTTGAGATTTTCAGTCTTTAATTGTTGAGGATAAAGGCTGCTAACAATAAATATTTTTTCCCTTGCCCTGGTGATGGCAACATTTAATCTGTTCTCTCCACCGGATTGGTTTAAACTTCCAAACTGCATTATTAGTTTGCCATTCATATCTTGTCCATAGCCGGTAGAGAATATGATGATATCTTTTTCATCCCCTTGTACGCTTTCAATGTTTTTTACAAAGAGTGTTGAAGGAAGTGATGTCTTTCTTTCAAGGGCTTCATCTTCCAATACATCCATGATGTGCATTTGCTGCGGGGCATTAAAAGTCACCACCCCTATTGACTTATCCGGATCTTTCTCTATAATTTCCATGACCAAGGAACATACCTCATGCGCTTCCCTATCATTGATATTTTTATCCCATATTCCATCCACTTTTATGTAATTAATGGCGGGCAAACCAGCGTTGACTATCTTGCTGTCAGGTAAAAGTTTGAGCTTCCCTTTATAAAAATGCTGATTGGAAAAGTCGATTAAGTCCAGGGATTGACTCCTGTAATGCCCCATCAACTGTACATTCATCAGGTATTTTTCTGCCAATTCCAGTAGTGAATCCACTTCCAGGTCAGGCTCTTCGAAGTCTTCATCCCAACGTGCCATATATAGATCATTGGGCCTTAACTGTTTGTTATCACCAGCAATTACTATCTGGTTACCTCTATACATGGCTGGGATTCCACTTTCGGCAAAGGCTTGCGAAGCCTCATCAAAAACTACAAGGTCGAAAAGAGGTATCATTGGGAATAATGCTGAAACTGATTCTGGAGAGGACATCCAGCAAGGCAAAAGATCGAATAATTCATCAGTGAAGTTTGCAATCAATTTCCTCAGTGGCCAAATCCTCTTTTTCTTGGTCACTTGGTGTTTAAGATCGCGGTAAGTAACCATGTTGTTGAGCCTGTTATATTCAACATCCTGGTATGTTCTTTCTCTGGCTCTCAACAGTACAATATCATTGCTGATTTTTAATTTGTCCCTGACATTTGCCTGCAACTCAGCTTCAAGCTTTTGGAATTTTTTTGAAGATACTGATCTAAGGATGGGGTATTTTGTTTCAATATGTTCTATCCAGGCCAACCGGAGGCTATTTTGGAGCAATTGTTCGATCTTATCAGCATGATAATCCTCCGATTCTTCGAACAACCTGGTAACTGCCTTAATCTCCATGGTTTCAAACGACTCCTTCAACTTGTCGAATTCGCAAAGTGCATCGAAATCCTTCTTTAAAACTTTATGGAACTTCTCGGTATTGATCCGGCCACCAACAATCCCGTTTATCTGATTTTCTGTGAAGTACAGTAACCAGGTTTGTTTAATAGATGGAATTTCATCGATCACTTTATGAAGTGCATTAAGTTTTTCGCAGAGTTGATCATAAGAAATGGTCGCGGGATGAAAATAATCCTTGAAATTTCGCAAATCTGTAAATATCAACTTGGCTTTTAATGCATTCTTAAGTGCGTTAAACCATATCTGGCAAGTTCCTTTATCAATCGGTTTAGGAATATCCTGTATCCACTTTTTGGTGCGTAATTTTGTAAGATTATGTTCAAAGTTCAGCCGATTGTCTATTTTTTTTGCTAAAGTCCTTGTACCCTTTTTGTTATTGTTTAGGCCATTTGCCGCCAGAACCTTCTTTAGGAAATCCTTCTCTTTGGAGAACATCCATTTTATAAATGGCACTAATCCTTTTCTCGAGCTTAATCTTTTTTGAAGCACTTCCTGAAAGTTGCCAAGATTTTCAGTTTTCAAGCTTTTCTCGATTCCTTCCTCACTGAAACAATCAAGCAACACTCTTTCTGTATTGCTAAGCCACAATAGATCGGTATCAGAATCCGGAAACTCTGTTATCCGTGGAAAACATCCATATACTCCTTTTGGTTTTAGTAATTCCAAAAGCTCCTCTACTTTATCCCATTTAGCTAAAATATTTTCCGCATCTTCCAAATTGAGTTCCGTTCCCAGGTATTCTTTTGTAGCCTCGTTTATCGAATCTGTAAAACGGGGAATTTCTTCTAGGATTTCCATCATTCTCTTTAACCCAGATATCCCCAGGTCACTAAAAGATTTACGTTCCCGTAAGGGATAATCCGCTTTACTAAATTTAACTGAATAGTCAGCATAGCTTCTGAGGTTTACTAAAAACCCAGATAACTCGTTGAAATTGAAGTGCCTGTACTCTTGTTTTACATCTATTGATTTTTCATCGGGGTCAGAAGTGAGGTACAACTCTTTCACACTTAAGCCACACTCGGAATCATCGTATAATATCTGTTTAAAATCCTCAAACTCTTCTGTAATTTGATCAATTCGACGGCTATCTTGAGAAAACTTTCGTTCCAGTTGGATTGCATCTAGGCTATTGTTCTTGAGTTTGTACTCGGGTATTCTGTCAATTTGACTGGCGATTTTTTCATAAATGGCTTTTCTGTCATTTTTGAAGTCATGTACCAAGCCTATGAAATCTGATATGTCCTTTTCATACAATCGCTGGTACACTACATCCAAGGCAGCCCTCTTTTGACTGACCAGCAGGACTTTTTTTCCCCTGGCCACAAAATCCGAGATCAAATTACAGATCATTTGAGACTTCCCTGTTCCAGGCGGGCCTTGAACCACCATGGAATTGCCCATTTTAATGGCTTTGATTGCGTTTTCCTGAAAAGCATCCATTTTAAACGGGGTGAAAGTCCGCTCTTCTTTCATTCGATTAAGAAATGAAAAGGGATTGGCAGCAAAGTGATGTTGCTCTTCAGGATCAATCAATGTTCTAAAAGCAAAAAATTCTTCCAGGTCATTAACAATTTTATTATCAATAAGCTCCATATAGTCTGGAACCAAATGAGAGCCTGCCTGGGGAAATATTCCCAGTACTGCCTCTGGAAAAAGTTTCAATTCCCCACTCTTTTCCTGCTTTTCAAAATCAGGCTTTTTAAATTCACGGAAAGGTTGAAGCTTATCCGCAAAATTTTCCTGATTAAAATTTAATTCGACAGGGCTGTCTTTAAGAAGTTGATATAGTTCTGTCCTGAATACGGTACTGTCCGTGTCAAAATCATCAAATACCCTTTCCAAAATCTCGTCATCAACTTTTACATGATTAAAATAGGCGTAGGCCAATAAGAGGGATTTGTTAAATGTAATATTTACATCAACCCTTAAATGTAACTCCCAGCTCTTTTCAGAAGCTTGCAATGATACCGGGAAAAAAACCAGCGGTGCCCTCACTAAAGTCCCATCGGAAAATTTTCCTTTTATAAAAGGCCATCCTACATAAAGGTCCCTGGCACCACGCTCTTCATATATGAAATTATCGATCCGTTGTAATCTCTTCAACCTTCTGCTTGCCTGGTTGCTGGATTCATCACGGCTATCCATAATCGGGCACAAGGATATTTTTCTCTTTCTCGCGATCAACTCCTCAACTATTGAGAATGATGGTTTACTCGCCAAGAAATCAAAATCATGAACATCTATAAATTGCTGAGAGGTCAACCTCAATAACAGAATTGAACGGTTTTTACCTGTCAGGTTGGTAAGCCTCCTTAAATATGACTGAAGGATTTTGTGCATTGAGATATCTTATCAATCGATTAGTTAAATCATTAATTCAAAGCCCTTCGAACTAACTCCTAAAATGAAAGGTAAGGAGATTATATAAACTACAATGAAAGGTAAGGAGAAATTCTATTGTAGTCCACTTCATTGATCAACTCCAAATCCGAAATTTCTGCAATTTCTTTATACGGTCCGTGTTGCAATCTGTTTGCTACGATCAACTTAGCCAGTTTGTAGCTAATGTAGGGATGTGAGGCCAATTCTTGATCCGTGGCTTCATTTACGGAAATCTGCCTGGGAGAAAACCCTTTTGCAATGAACAGGGTCTTTTCCGCGTTTTCCAATGCAAAGTCACTGATTCCGTAGATTTCTTTCAGTTGATTCAAATTGACAAACCCTCCCAGTATGTCCCTATACTTAATTATCCTGACTGATAATACTTTACCAATACCTCTGATCCGTTTTAATTGAACGCTATCTGCTTTGTTGGCATCCATGGTGAATACCTGCTTTTTATCAGGTTTTTGTCTGGATTTTCGTTTTGGGGGGGCTGTAATTCTTTTAGGTACAATAATATATGGTTCTAAGGTCTGGTATTGGATATCTGTGATGCCGTAAATCTTTTTCAGGTCGCTTTTTTCCTTAAACCTGGCACCACTGTTTCTGTAGTTTATAATTCTTCTCGCGATGTTTTCTTTAATGCCCAATTTCCCTAACTCTTCTTCTGAAACCGTGTTGGGATTGAAATTAAAATATATTTGGGGTGTAACTTTGACCTCAGTAATTTGTTCAAGCACCTTAACCAATGAGTCCAGCTTTACAATTTCACTTGAATTTATTCCCGGACTTTTAACCACACCTTTAATTACTGAAGGCATAAATATTGTGCCTACCATAATGAAGATTAAAACCACAAATCCGTTTGTTTCTACTTTTGAGAAACCAAAATAATTTCTGATAATTTTTCTCATGAATTGAAGATATCATATTTATAGTTATATTATTGGGCAATATAATCATAAATACGGTTGCAGTACAAATAACAACACTGATTTAAATGTCATTAATTTGGTTTTAGTCAATAAACTTCATCAGTGGAATTCTTTAGGTAAAGTTTACATTGAAAAAATTCAAATTTTTCGTTTGGTTTGATTTATGTTTGAAGCTGAAAAAGAATGAAAGTGCTATTTTTGAGATCAATACTTATGTAATGTACAATAAGCTAATTCTCATTTTTTTAATCTTTGCCAAGCCATTATTAGTAATGGGTCTCTCATTGGATAATGAATTGGGTGATCCCTCATACAAAATAGTTGAAGAGGGGGATAAAAAGGGATTGGAAGAAAACGGTAAATTGATCATCCCCATAAAATTTGATGATCTGGGATGGACAATCGGGGAACCTGAGCCTTATCATGGCATTATTGGTTATCAGGAGGATGGATTTTGGGGTTTAATAAATCTAAACAATAAAAGATTAACACCTCCGCTATACTCTCATCTTTCACCCGGTGGTGGCCATATAATTGCATCCAGAAAAGGGACTTTCTCTCACAAATCATTTTTTGGGGTACTTGATCTACGGGGAATGAACATTGTTCCGTTCAACTATGATTATCTCGAAAACGCAAACGGTAATTTAATAGGTATTTATAAAGACCGTACGAATTTTTATTCTGGGATTATTGATTCCAACAATCAAATAATTGTTCCCTTTAAATATTCAGGGATCAAGTATTTAACCACAAATAATTTTATGGTTAAGAATGAAAATCTTAAAAATGCCTTGTTCGACAATAATGGAATCCAACTCACCGAATTCCTGTATGATAGCCTTGTGGCCATTAATGATCAATTGATCCAGGTCTATGATGATGTTAAAACAGGAGCAATCGATAATTCTGGCAAATCTATTGTTGATACAAAATATAAGAAGTTGAAAATTGATGGTAAAAACGCCACGGGACAATTAATCTCCCAATGGGATATGTTGAGCACTGAAAATGATTTGCTCAAAAACTTCTATTATGATGAAATAGAAACTGTAAATAACCAGACAGTTAAGGCAAAACTCAAAAATTCAGTGTACTTGATTGACATTATAGATGGAAGAGTCCTATCCCCTCCGTCTAATTGGATAGGACAATTTAAAAACGGCA
>CBDVAV010000148.1:0-8851 GCA_965372055.1 uncultured bacterium
TATAAATCCAGTTAACCTTGTTGTAGAAAATAATTTTCTTTATCACCGGCTCTCTTCAGCTCTTGATATACATGCTGTTTACTATTCCTTGTTTATTGCATTTGCCCTGATTTTAGTGATCAACCATCTGCTTGAAAATTACAAACAACTTCATTATAAGAGGATCATTTTAAATCTTGTGTTGGTCATGCTTTTAGGAACAATGATTTTTTTACTTAAAGCTGGAATTATTGCCATTGGTTTCTTCGTGACTTTCCTTATTGTAGTAACTAATCATATCTTGAAAAGGGAATATATAAGCAGAAGAAGTAAAGTGTTTTATTTTGTCTCAATATTTTTAGTAACTGTTTTTGTATCAGTCATCGTGATAAAAAAAGTGGGCACCCACGAGGATTATTTTAGTTATGACATGAAGATCGTCCCGCCGGACCAAGGATGGAACTCTGTCAACTTAAGGCTTGCAAAATGGGATGTTACAATTCAGGCTATCAAGGACCACTGGGTTACAGGGGTTGGAACAGGGGACTTGAAGAGTACACTTGATGAATATTACCTAAAGAACGGTTTCGAATTTGCTTACTTGGAGCATTTTAATCCGCACAACCAGTTTTTACAAACTTTCTTAACGGTTGGTGTCTTGGGGTTTCTTGTACTGGTCTCAATTTTTATTCTTGGTATCTATACTTCATTGAAAAACCGTGATCTTGTGTTTTTTATTTTCTTAATCCTTTTTGGATTATTCAGTATCAGTGAATCCACTTTAGCAACAAATAAGGGAATAGTGGCTTTCTCATTCTTTATGAGCTTTCTTTCCTTCAGGACAAAATCAAATAGTTTCTAACTATTCATGACTCACCAGGGGATCAAAGTAAGTTTTGAAAAATTAAAAGCATACTGTGAGAATGAGAAGTACACTGGATGGGATCCTTTTGATGGACTTAACAGCAAAATTTTTCAGTTTTTGCCATTTAAATATAGCCGGATCTGTCGCTTACTATGGATACAGTTTTTTAAACAGTCCCCCATAAATCTTAGAAAGATATTATTGGTTGAAAAAGGTCAAAACCCCCAGGGATTGGGTTTGTTCATTTCCGGATATTGCAATCTGTTTTCCGTAGATCCCAAAGAAGAATATAAAGAGATCATTTATAAACTTGCGGATAAAGCTTTGAGCCTTCGCATAAATGGGTGGTCCGGCAGTTGTTGGGGGTATAACTTTGACTGGCAGGCTCGGGCGTTTTTTCAACCAAAAAATATCCCAATGATAGTGCCCACGTCATATATTACCAATGGACTCTTGGATGCATATGATCTGTTTAAGGACGGTAAACTTCTTGAGGCAGCAATATCCGTGACAGATTTTATAGCAAAAGATTTGAATAAAGTAGAACAAGACGACCTGTTTGCATTTTCATATTCCCCATTGGATAAAACAGTGGTCTTCAATGCTAGTTTAATGGCCTCAAAAGTACTGGCAAGAGTCCAGTCATATACTGGTGATCAAAAATATATGGAAGAAGCTTCAAAGTCTGTACATAACTGTATTGTACATCAGAACAATGATGGCTCATGGACTTATGGAACAAAACCATACCATCAATGGATTGATAACTTCCATACTGGTTATAACTTAGAATGTATTGCTGATTATATCAAATTCTCTGGAGAAGTCATTGACAATAAAGTATTAGAAAATGGCACTAACTATTACCTGGATACATTTTTCGATAATACCGGTAGGTACAAGTACTATTCAAGCACTCTTTATCCTTTGGACATAAATAATGCCGCTCAGTTAATTGTTACTCTTTCCAAACTCGGTAAGCTAGAATCCAATCTTCATCTGGTTAACAATGTCCTTGACTGGTGCATTGGCAATATGCAACATAAAAAGGGTTATTTTTACTATCAAAAGCATAGGTTTTATAACATCAAAATTCCATATATGCGGTGGTCACAAGCTTGGATGTTTTATGCATTGAGCATATATCTAAAAGAGATCAATACCCATGAATGAGAGAATAGAAATTCTAGGCACACCGTTAGACTGTGTGACCATGGATGAATCTATTGAGATTATTGACCAGGCCATTCAAAATAATAGGCAAATTTTACACACTGCTATTAACGCCGGAAAAATAGTGATGATGCAACAAGACAAGGATCTTTGCACAAGTACAACTAAAGCCGACTTGATAAATGCCGATGGGCAAGCAATTGTATGGGCCTCCAGGTTGCTAGGCAAACCGCTACCTGAAAGAGTTTCTGGAATTGATTTGATGGATAAACTTGTCCAGCTAGCAAATGAAAAAGATTATATGATTTATTTTTTGGGAGCAAAAGAGGAAGTGGTAGAAAAGGTGGTAAGTCATTATAAACAGAAATTTGGGGATAAAATTATTGCCGGATATAGAAATGGATATTTCAGTAATGCCAGTGTGGTTATGAATGAGATCAACTCGAGTGGTGCAAAAATTCTGTTTGTTGGTATAAGTTCACCTAAAAAGGAATTATTTCTATTTGAAAATCGCGATCAGCTCGCCCCAAATTTACTTATGGGAGTTGGAGGAAGTTTTGATGTAATTTCAGGAGCCATTAAAAGAGCACCTTTTTGGATGCAAAATAATGGATTGGAGTGGTTATACCGTGTGATCCAGGAACCTCGTAGAATGTGGAGGAGATATTTGATTGGAAATATCAAGTTTATCATCATTCTTTTAAAAGAATTCATAAATATTAGACGAGGATAGGTGAAATAAATTATTTTGAAAATTCAGTGTAATCCAACTAGCGAATATGAAATTATAATTGATCATTTTCTTTAAAATATTCCTACATAAAAATATCATCATAGATTGCTATATAGCCAAATATGATATATATACTTACAAAGAAACAAAAGCCCTGTTTCTGCTGTGATCATTAATGGACGAACGTGGGTTACAATTTGCATGTTAAATCCATTTAATAAGTGAAGGACGAATTAAGAGAATCATTAATTCTTATTACTTTGGAAGTAATACATGATTGAATAAACTTGGAAATTTTATAGTTTATTTCAATAATGATAGTTAATATTGCATTTTTACTAAAAATATCAAGCCTAACTCAACAAAATGGGTCGCTCTAAGCAACTAAAACTCATTTATTATTTTGGAGATCTTATTGCATTGAATTTGGCAATGGCAGTAGCTTCTTACATCAAATTCAATAATGGAATCGAATATCACGCTACTCAGTATCCAATTCTATTCTTTGTATTTAATATTTCGTGGTTGGCAATAGTATTTCTCTCAAAAGCGTATGACTTTCCCAGGACTGCTAAAATAACGCAAAGGATTTGGAAAATTGTTGGCACTATTTTTATTCACGCTTTGCTTATTTCCGCTTTTTGGGTGATTACTAAGGCCTATTATTATTCCAGGGAATTTCTTGCTCTTACCTACTTGTCCTTTTCCATCTTGATCCTTTTTTGGCGCGTTTCCTTTATTTTACTTCTTAGGATATATAGAAAAAGTAGACCCGGTGGTAGAAATGTTATAATTTACGGTTATGGTGAGGTTGGACAAGAATTGGAGGATTTTTTCTCTGAAAGACCCGAGTTTGGGTATAGATTCAAGGGATATTTTGATGATGACCCACGCAAGTCAAATGTAAGGGGAAACTTGAACCATCTTAAATCAATCATTAACGAGGAACATATTGAAGAAATGTATTGCTGCTTACCCGATTTGAAAAACAGGAGTATAAGGGAGTTGATTGATTTTGGTGATGAGACTTTGATCAAAGTAAAAATATTGTATGACTTTCGGGAAATTTCTTCGAAAGGACTGGAACTCCAAAGATATGAACACATACCAGTCCTGAATGTTACAGCTGTTCCATTGGATGAAAAGAAAAACAGATTTGTCAAAAGGGTATTTGATATTGCGTTTTCTTCTTTTGTTATGATACTTTTTCTCTCATGGTTTATTCCATTAGTCTCTATTTTGATTAAAATTGACTCGAAGGGGCCAGTATTTTTTAGGCAAAAGCGAACAGGTAAAAACAATAATACATTCGGATGCCTGAAATTCAGGACTATGTATGTAAATAATACTGCTGACTTACAACAAGCTACACGCAATGATTCAAGAGTCACAAAGGTAGGCTATGTCTTAAGAAAGACAAGTTTGGACGAGTTTCCACAATTTATTAATGTTTTTCTTGGAGATATGTCTGTTGTTGGACCCAGACCACACATGCTTTCCCATACTGAAAAATATTCAAAACTAGTAGAGAAGTTTATGGCAAGGCATTTTGTAAAACCAGGTATCACAGGATTGGCACAAGCCAAAGGATATAGAGGGGAGACCGGTAATATTTCCTTAATGAAAAACCGGGTAAGGTTTGACAGGTTTTATATTGATAATTGGTCGTTGCTACTAGACTTGAAAATCATATTCCTTACTATCCCTCTCCTCATGAAGGGAGATCAACAGGCTTTCTGATTCAACTATTGCAAGTAGCTAAAAGCATCGATTTAAGTTTGAAAGCGTTTTGATATAAAAATAAATTTATTGACTTTAAATACATTGATCAAGGAAAACAAAAACACTTACTAGCTATTTACAATCTTATTTATTTTTTCTTAACTGCATTAATATTTTCTTATTTCCTTTTCCCGATTTTTATTAGGATCCTGGAAAAAAGAAAAATCATGGATACACCAGATAAAAGGAAAATCCATGTTGCTGAAACCCCTTCCATGGGAGGAGTTCCCATTTTTTTGGCAGTGACATTCTCATTGTTGATCTGGTTGCCATATGATGTCCACGATCGGTTTAAATTCCTGACCGGGGCACTGATCCTGGTATTTATAATCGGCTTAAGAGATGATTTGATTCCCTTAAAACCTCAATATAAATTGATAAATCAAATAGTCCCTTCTATAATAGTAATTTATTTATCAGGTATAATATTAAATTCGTTTTACGGGTTGTTCAATGTAGGAATCATACCTGAAGTAATATCATGGCCTTTAACATTGTTTGTAATTATTGTGATTACCAATTCCTTCAATTTAATCGATGGCATCGATGGATTAGCGGGTTTTATTGGGTTAATAATGCTGACTTCATTCGGGACCTGGTTCCATATGATTGAAATGGATACAATGAGTTACCTGATCTTTTCCTTTGTAGGAGCAATAACCTCATTTCTTTTTTTTAACTGGCAACCATCCAAAATATTTATGGGTGATACTGGTGCTTTACTAATTGGATTCTTGCTGGCCTGTGTAGCCATTACTTTTATTAATGCAAATTATAATCTCAATGTCGATCACCCCTATAAGTTCAAGGCCACAATATCAACCGCTATATGTGTTATGATAATCCCGATGTGGGACACCTTGAGGGTTTTTATATTGCGTGTAATTAGTTCCCGGTCTCCATTTGTTGCAGATAAGAACCATCTTCATCACCTGCTTTTAAAACTTGGACTGTCCCACACGAAAATCAATGTATTGCTGGCAACAGTAAATCTGTTATTCATTTCCATGGCAGTGTTAGGCAGAAAGTTATCAGATCATGTATTGCTTTCGGTCATAATAGGAATCACGATAACATTAAGCATCATATTGAAGAAAATAGTTGATGAGAGAAAAAAATCCTTACTACACTCTACAGAGAAATCAACTGCCAAATAGCTTCAATTAATCCACAGTAGGAGTACGAGGGTTTAATTTCCCAGCCTTTAAGGTGATTCCGATTGATAACCTTCTGTTTGCTGGAGGTTGTAAATTTATAATTTGACTTTTCTTTGATATTCCCTGGGCGTTGAGTTTGTTATCCTTTTAAACTGTCGGTTAAAATTTGAAATGTTTCTGAATCCACTTTCAAAACAGGCACCCGTAACAGTGTACCCTTTGTAAACCATTAAATGGCAAGCATGGCTGATCCTAACCTCATTGAGATATCCTGAAAATGTTTTTCTGGTGACTTTCTTAAAGTACCTGGAAAATGAAGTTGGTGTCATGTTGTTGTGCTCTGCCATTAATTCCAGTGAAATTGGCTCAGTAAAATGATTAATGATGAAATCAAATATCTTTTCAATCCGTGGGTCTTTCCCTGTATGTTTATGGAGTTCCATGCTCTTTGATAGAATTTGATATGCATCTCCTGAAGCTATAATATTTAGCATTTGAAGCAATCTGGGCACCCTCTCGAATCCACTGGACTCATGCATTGAAAAAAAATGGCTTTGTAGACTTTCATGAGTGCTAGGATAGTATATGCCATATTTACCTGCTTCAACAAAGTATTTTAATTCAATAGCTTCCGGTAAGCACATGAATAATTCCAGAAATTCATATCGGAAGTATATTGAAATTGCTCTTGCACGTGCAATTTTATCGGCTTGAAAATATTCTTCATCATTCTTGAAGATATGTGGCAGATTACCACCAACCAGAAAAATGTCCCCTGGATTAAAAGTCAAGATTTGATCTCCAATATAGGCTAATCCCGTACTATCAAGGATTAGGGTTAATTGAATTTCAGGGTGATAATGAATTACTTCATAAAAATGAGGCATGATATCATATTCTAATTTTATTGACTGATTGACTGATTTCGAAATTTTGAAGAATGAAGCTTTCATATATACTAAAATAGCCCAAATCGAATGTAATATTAGAATTATAGGCAAAATAATATCAGTATTGGAAAAAATTGTACTTTCTACATTTTCAAAACCACTCTATTTTTGTGATTGTGGAAAATACAATCATTAGCATGTGGTCTGGTCCAAGGAATATTTCTACAGCATTAATGTATTCATTTGCCCAGAGAACCGACACTAAAGTTATTGATGAACCATTTTACGCATGCTATCTTCAAAATTCTGAGGCCGAACATCCCGGAAAAGAATTGATATTGAGTAGTTTGCCCATAAAGGAGGAAGATGTATTGGATAAAATCATTTATCGTGATTATCAAACATCTTTGGTATTTCTTAAAAACATGGCACACCATTTTTTGCATTTGGAAGGAGGTTTTTTACATAATTTCGAAAATTTATTCCTGATCAGAGATCCCCGGCAAATGTTGCCATCCTTTATCAAGGTGATGCCCAAACCAACCATGACAGATGTTGCTTATAAAATGCAGTTTGAATTAATTGAGAAATTATCAGTAAATAAGGTGCCGACAATTATTGATTCAAAAAACTTGTTGATTGATCCTGAAAAAGTACTTAAGACTTTATGTGACCAATTGAAAATATCATTTGAGCCTACCATGCTTTCCTGGTCAGAGGGAGGCATTAAGGAAGATGGTGTTTGGGCATCTTTCTGGTACAATAATGTGCATAGATCGACAGGATTCCATCCATATAAAGAGAGCAGTGAGAGTATACCGGAACATCTGGAAGACCTGTTGGAAGAGTGTATTTACTATTATGAAAAAATGAAAATGTACGCTATTTAACCTGACCAATTTTGATAAAATAAATATTTGAAAAGAATTTCTTGTGCATAGAATTTAGTTCATGATCTTAATGACCAAATGACATTAATGACTGAATTTCAGATTCAAACAAGATAAAAACAATTAGATTTAATTATTTAAAACGAAGAGTTAAGATTCGATTATGACTATTTCATTACCAAATCAAAAGAATAATGATATTTTAATTTATATCGATGGAAAATTGTATCCCAGGGACGAAGCGAAAATCTCCGTTTTTGACAGCCTTGTACAAGGCGGGGATGGTGTATGGGAAGGGTTAAGGGTGTATGATGGCAGGATATTTCTTTTGGATGAGCATATGGATAGGTTAAGGGATTCGGCAAAAGTTATGGCTTTCACTGAAATTCCATCCAAAGAGGAATTGAAAGGTGCAATTTATAAAACCCTTAAAGCCAATAATATGCAGGACGGAGCACATATCAGGCTTACCCTATCAAGGGGGAAAAAGGTTACTTCTGGAATGAGCCCACATTGGAACCAGTATGGACCGACACTGATAATTATTCCTGAATGGAAACCACCTGTATTTGATAGCGAAGGTGTGCGACTTATAACATCTTCAATTCGACGGAATACACCAGCCTGCCTGGATTCCAAAATACATCATAACAATTTGATCAATAATATACTTGCCAAGATTGAAGCTAACCTTGCCGGGGTTGATGACGCAGTGATGCTTGATTTGGATGGGTTTGTTGCAGAAACAAATGCGACCAACATTTTCTTTGTAAAAGATGGAGCGATCTCGACTCCTTTCCCAGATGCCTGTTTGCCAGGATTAACCAGAAGATTTGTTATTGAATTGGCAAAAGGAAACAAGATAATTTGTGAAGAAAAAAGAATAAGTATTGCCGAAATGTACATTTCAGATGAGGTATTCATCACCGGGACCATGGGTGAGATAACCCCCGTGATAGATATTGATGGCAGAAAGTTTATATACGGAGAAATTACCAAAAACCTCCAAAAGTTATTCAGGGATAAAACCTGCCAACTCGGAGAAAAAATACCTTTTTAGTCGATATTTGACCACTAATTTATTCAGTATCAAAAACATGAATGAAATAATTGAAATAGCAAGGAGAGCGGGAGAGGAAATTTTAAAAGTATACAACGATCCAGATAAGTTTGGGGATGTGGAAATAAAAGCTGATAATTCACCATTAACTAAAGCAGACAAGGACTCACATGTTTTGATAATGAGGGAATTAGGTAAGATTTCTTCACTGCCGATAATTTCTGAAGAATCTGAAAGCCTAGGTTATGATGTCAGAAAAAATTGGGAGGAATACTGGTTGGTAGACCCTCTAGATGGAACTAAAGAATTCATTAACAGAAAT
>CBDVAV010000149.1:0-8833 GCA_965372055.1 uncultured bacterium
CCCCTTAATACCCAGATGCGTCTTTAAAATCAAAGACCAAATATTAACTTACTTAAAGCAATGAGAAAATTCACTAATTATTCGATAATAGTAACAATGGTAATTCTATCTTCCTGTATAATCAATGGGGATGTCAATTTTGATAAGCACCCCCCTTGTAATGCCGGTAATTGTGATATTATTACTGAAGACCGCATTTTACCACCTTTTACAAAGATCAATCACAATTTTGTAGGTAATGTCAACATTAGCCAGGGAGCAGAATTCGAAGTAATTGTACACGGCGAAAGTTTTCTGGTGCATAATACCCGAATGGTTGTCAATAACGGGATACTGCATATCGATTTCATCGAAAATTACAGGAACCTATCTAATCATCTTGCCACCGAAGTAACCATTGTTGCGCCAGATATCAATGCTATCCGTTTAGGCGGTGTGGGTGATTTTAAAACTCTTAATACGTTGACATCCAACACAATGGAGGTTACCCTTTCAGGTGTTGGTAATATCAATGCTGATTTGGTAACTGATGAAATAACCAGTAGGAATTCCGGGGTTGGCAGCATTACCCTTTCCGGGAAAACCAATATCTATAACGTTTATTTTTCAGGCGTTGGAAAGCTCAACTCTTTCGACCTAATAGCCAATATATGCGATATTTCAATGACTTCGGTAGGCACTTGCAATGTTCATGTTCTTGACGAACTAAACGTAGAAATTACCAGTGTGGGCAGTGTTTACTATAAAGGTGACCCTATAGTTATCAGTCATATTACAGGTGTGGGCAAGTTGGTTAAGGTTGAGTAAATCTGTTCTAAGTTGCCAGTATCCAGTTTTCAGTAAAAAAATGAAAAAAGTGGCTTTCAACATTTAGTCATCTATATTACTCGTCTTTCAGGGATTTAATTGGATTGCCCATGGCTGTTCTCATCGATTGATAACTTACGGTTATCAATGCTATGAATATTGCAAGTACTCCGCTTACGGCAAACATCCACCAGGAAATATCAATCCGGTAGGCAAATCCCTGCAACCAGGAATCCATGCCCCACCAAGCTATTGGAGTTGCTACTAAAATGGCAATCATAATCAATACAATAAAATCCTTGCTGGTTAATTTCAATAAAGTAAACAAAGAGGCTCCAAGTACTTTTCTGATGCCTATTTCCTTTATTCTCTGTTGGGCAGCAAATGTTGCCAGGCCAAACAAGCCAAGGCAGGCAATAATTACCGATATGGTAGAAAAGATCATAAATACTGATTTAAAGCCCCTTTCTGTATTGTATTGATTGTTGATGTCATCATCCATAAAGGAATAGTCCAGGGGAACATTTGGCAGTACTTTTGCCCAGCTGGATTCAAGGTGGGAAATCACTTTGTAAGAATCTGTAAGGTTAGCTTTGATAGTCACTTCACTAAACCGGTTGGGTCTAATCGGAAGGATTCCCAATGCTTCCACTTCTTTTTTTAGTCCTTCAAAATTAAAATCTTTTACAACCCCTATCACCAATCTTTGATGTGGTTCATTACCAAACCTCTTTCCAAGTGCATTTTCAGGATCCTTCCATCCAAAGGTCCTCACAGCCGCCTCATTTACAACAATTGATGAGGTTGAATCTGCAGGAAAATCTTCGGAATAGAACCTTCCTGCCACTACTTTCAGGTTCAAGGTGTTTGCATAATCAGCATCCACCATCATGTGGTATAAGCTGGAAGAAACCATTTCCCCTTCATTATTTTCAACCATTGTAATACCATTACTCAATCCATTAACCGGGTATGCCCTTCTATGAGCTGAAACACTTTCTATGGCTGGGCTTTTTAGTAATTCATTTTTTAAAGCACTATAATTTTGCCGAACCTCTTGCAACCCCCTAAAATTAATGTACAATACTTTGTCGGTATCCATACCCAGGTCTTTAGCCTGGATAAACCTCAATTGAGAATTCACCACAATTATTGAAACCAATAAGGCAATAGTAACAGTGAATTGAAAAATAATTAGCCCTTTTCGAAACCAGATGCTGTGACTACTGCTTTTGAAACTACCTTTCAATACCATCACCGGTTTGAATGATGATAATATAAAAGCAGGATATAAACCGGATACAAGACTAATTCCAATGGTAAGAACACTAATTAAAATAATAAATTCGAAATTAAATAGATCATTAAACTCTTTAGTCGTAAATAACTGAAATTGAGGCAGTAATATGTAAACCAGACCTACCGCAAAAAGCATTGCCAACAAAGTCATAATAAAAGATTCTGTCAGAAACTGCCATACTAATTGCACTTTTTGTGCACCAATTACTTTTTTGACTCCGATTTCCTTAGCCCTGCGCAACGAGTTGGCAGTGGCCAGGTTCATATAATTGATACAAGCCAGCAATAGAATAATTATTCCCACGGAAGAGAAAATATACACATTTCGTAAACTGCCATTATTAGTATGATCGTACCTCAGATTTGACTTTAGATGTATATCTTCCATCGGTTGGAGAAAGTATGAATATTTTATTCCCATGGTATCCTGTTTTCCCCCGGTTTTTGCCCATATAAAATCATTAATATCCTTTTCAAGATCCAGGTAAGGGGTATCTTTATCAATATGTAAGTAAGTATGAAACCACCCTCCTAGCCATACATCATCCATGTTGGTGGAATTCCAGGCCATTTTCGCATATTGCATGTTTATTAACATATCAAAGCCAATTTGGGAATTTAGTGGAGGGTTTTTAGCCACAGCAGTAACCACCATGTTATATTCTCCATCCAATAGTATTTCTTTTCCAATTGGATCTTGGTTCCCAAAATATTTTTTTGATGCCCTTTCTGTAATAACAATTGAATAAAGATTTTTTAGTGCCGTAGCCCGATCACCAATAGCAAGTTCAAAGGAGAAGATTGAAAGAAAAGATGAATCCACTACCAACATTTTGGTCTCAAAGAAATTATTGTCACCAACTTGTACTTGTCCGCTATTTCTACCTACCCTCACTGCATTATGTATTTCATTGAACTCATGATGCAAATGAGCGCCTAATGCCGGGCCGGATGGTGCTTGGCTAAATGATTCACTCTTGCTTTCGAAGGTGTTTGAAATACGGTAAATATTTTCCGAGTTCTCATGGAATTTGTCAAAAGTAAGCTCATCCTTTACCCAAAGATAAATGAACAAAAAACTTGCAATGCCTGTAACCAGCCCAAGAGTATTAAGGGTAGTGGAAAGCCTGTTTTTTAAGATCGACCTGAATGAACTTTTAAAATTACTTTGTATCATGCCTAGTTTATTTGAGTGATATAATTTGTTGTTATTTCTTTTAATGATATAAGGTTTAAATAAACGCAATACATCGACCATGAAAAGCAACCCCGCTTTGCCTGAACCAAATTTTCTGACCCTGCGGTAATAATATTCGTGCAGGTCACCCTGTATGTCTTCGTGCAAATGAGGGGCACAAAACCATTCTAGAAATCGCTCGGCCCATTTGGGAGGCTTGTGTTGATGTACCGTTTCCATTTAGCTAGAGGTATTGACTTTTGGAATTAGCTTCCAGAACTGATCCCTTTGGTACTTTACAGTCTCAAGGGTTAGCATACCCGCTTGGGTTATGGTAAAAATCCGCTTTCGCCTTCCTCCCCTATCTTGGGTTGCCCCTTTCATTTCGGAGGTAACAAACCCTTTGTTTGCCAAGCGGTGCAATGATGAATGGACAACACTGTGTACCACACTGCGGTTAGTCTTTTCTTTGATTTCATCAGCTATGGCAATACTATAGGCATCCTCTTGCAAAGCGGCCACGGTTAAAAGCACGAGTTCTTCAAATTCCCCTATGTTCGTTCCTTTCATGGTTTGGTATATTACTGTCGCATTTGTATACATACGTGTTGTTGGCAAATTAGTTTCGTATTTGTATACATTGGGTTTAGTAATTAGTATTTAGTATTGAGATGTGAGAATATAGAATATAGAATACTGAATTTAGATTTGAGACATGAGAAACAAGATAGTGATTTTAGATCATTGGAAGTTTGATGCCAGGTGCAGAACTAATCTTGCCTCTAAAATCTCAGATCAATTATTCCATTATCGGATTTTTTGCCTTTTTGGAGAAAAGAAAGTCCCCCTGCCCCCTACTTCTATCCTTATGATGTCCCCTCCGGTATGGTGGCATTTCCCTCCTTCAACTCGATTGTGGATCATAAAATCTTCGGGGAGTGATGATTGATCTGCATCGTTTTCGACTGCGCTTGCCATGATATGTTTTATTTTATCATATAAGGTTTTAAAGTCCTTTTCACTCAAGTTGTCTACCCTGGTTTCAGGGTGTATTTTTGATTGGTATAGAATTTCATCCGCTATCCAGTTGCCTATGCCGGCCGTAATTTTCTGATCTAGCAATGTTGGCTTTATCAGGGTTTTTTTCTTCCTGATCTTGGTATAAAAAGTATCAAACGTAAGTTTTAAAGCATCATCCCCCAATTTAACTTTCTCCTTGTAAGATGCTACGCTTTCAGTTAAATCCACCCATCCAAATTTCCTCATGCAGATATATGCAAGCTTAAAATCATTATCAAAATGAAACAGCACTCTGGTAAACCTGGGAAGGTCTTCCATGTCCCTAAAATATTCAAGTTTGCCAGTTAACCCAAAATGCATAACCATGGCTTTGTCATTGCTAAGTAAAGGAAATAGGTATTTTCCTATCCTGTCGCTACCTGTAAATGATAGTCCTAGTACTGCTTGCTTAAAGGCATCAACCCCAGGTTTTACCAGTTTTGGGGATTCAACTTCAATTTTGGTAATCGTATGATTTAAGGAAGTCCCCTCAAAATATTTCCTGAAAGATTCTACTTCTGGTAATTCTGGCATTTTAGAATAGTCTATCGGTTAAGAAGCTGTGGATTATAATTATTTAATTATCCTTTTTCTTCCTGAATTATCTAAAAATGAATTTGTATCCTCATGATCCTCTGGCCATGTTAAATCGATTTGAGGCAGTTCTGCATTGTCTACTCTTCCGAATTTCATTAAATTGATAATCAAAAAGCTTGTTTGTGACTAAATAAAAAGGGCTGTTATTTCAATACTTTTCTTCCAACGAATTGATTAGTGTCAGTCTATAAATTCAATTTCGATTGATTTTCAATGACTTTTACCCCGCCCCTAAAGGGTGAAGCCATTGAAAATCAGCACTCCCTTCAGGGTTTGGGGTAAATGGTGATTTTCAATGGATGACATTATGGACAGACACTAATCAGCCTATGTTGTAAGCAATAATTTCTGCAAGGATCATAATGCCTTCTTTCAGGTAAGGATCATCCAAGTTCAATATTGTATCAGATTCTTTCGACTCAGGGTTAATCGTTACCTTTGGAATCTTATTTCTTGCCTCCCTTCTATTTTCTGCAGCATCTAATTCTTCCTTACGTTTTACCTCTTGTAGCGAATATATGTTTTTACTGCGGTTTGCTTTTGACTCGTTTATTTGCTCGATTAGATTTTGTAATTCGGGATCAGTCTTAAGCCTTTGGTTATAATCTGACCTGAGCTTGACCACCAGGTTATTGTCCACGTAGTCTATCGAATTGTAATTTGCGGATTTTATTTCATCCCAAGGCAGGGCACTGGGTCTAGAACTTTCACCGAAAATATCAGCACTATATGCTGATGGTAGCTCGATATCTGGAGTAACCCCCAAATTTTGGGTGCTGCTTCCATTAACACGGTAGTATTTGGCAAAGGTGACTTTTAAAATCCCAACATCTTCTTCATCTTTGATAAAGCGTTTTAAAAAAACAGATGGGTTTTGTACTGTCCCTTTTCCATAAGATTGTTCACCGATTATTACCCCCCGCTTATAATCCTGGATGGCCCCGGTAAATATTTCCGATGCGGAGGCACTAAAGCGGTTGATCAATACTGCCAACGGGCCCTCGTATACAATTTTGGGGTCAGGATCCTTGTATAATTCTAGATCACCATTATTATCCTTGACTTGTACCACGGGGCCGTCTTTAATAAAAAGGCCTGTTAGTTCTATGGCTTCCTGTAAAGCGCCTCCTCCATTTCTCCTCAAATCAATCAATACCCCATCTACCTCAGTCTCCTTAAACTCTTCAAGTATAGCCCTTACATCCCTGGAGGTACTATTATAGTCTTTCACCCCTTTTCTATAGTCATCGAAATCAAGGTAAAATGACGGAATGGTAATTACCCCAAGATTGTAAGATGCACCATCATCCTTAAAGGGGATTATTTTGCTGGTCACCTTTTCGTCCTCCAATTTGATCTTGTCTCGAACTAGCCTAACTACAATTGGCAAAGATGTCACTGGCTCAGAAGCCGGTATGATCTGTAATCTTACAACGGTGCCCTTTGGCCCCCTGATAAGTTGAACAACGTCTGTTACACGCCATCCTATTATATCAACAAATTTTCCATCTTCACCCTGTGCCACTCCCGAAATCCGGTCATTTTCGTGAATTTGATTGCTTTTAAAAGCGGGCCCGCCAGCAACAATGCTTGCAACAATGGTGTAATCGCCATCTGTTCCTAACCTGGCACCAATCCCTTCAAGGGATTTGGTAATGTCAATCATGAGGTTTTCAGAAGTAATAGGCAAAAAGTAATTCGTGTGTGGATCATATGCTGTTGAATATGCATTCATGAATTGCTGAAAAACATCTCCACTGTTATATTGGCTAATGGCTTTCCTGAACCTGGCATATCGCTTGTTAAGAACTCCTAATGCTTCGCCTAGCTCTTTTCCTGCCAATTTCAAATTAAGGGCTTGGGTTTTAATGGTTTTTCGCCAGATTTGATTTAGCTCGTTTGCATCTGATGCCCATGGTTCTTCTGATCTGTCGCTCTGATAATATTCATCAATGGTGAAGTCAAAATTTCCCTCAAGGATTCTTTCAACGTGGTTTATTCTTTCCATAAACCGTCCTCGGAAAGTATTAAATATTTCAAAAGGCACCTCAAGTTGTCCGGATTTAAGGAAATTATCCATCTTAAAGCGATATGGTTCAAATTTATCGACATCAGATTGTAAAAAATATACCCTGTTTGGATCCAGCGAACTGAAATAATTATCAAAGATCACCGAAGAAAGGGAATCTGTAAGTTTGATCCTTCTATAGTGGTATTTTTCCAGGATATTCGTTACCACCATTGCCTCTTTGGTGAACTTGGCCTCTGGAGTCAATAATTTAGTAGTATCTTCACTTTGACCATAGACTGATAAACTGAACAGGCATGAGAATACTAAAGTTGCTGTAATCCAATGTCGCTTAATCATACGCACAAGTTTTAAAATAAAATATAAACAATTTTACGGGATAATAAGCCAGTACGATGCCAACTTTTCAATTTATTAATACAGCAATAGTTAATTAGCCCTCACTCCTACCTTATTTTCACAGAAAAGGCTATTATTCAATTTAATTTTCCTTCGGTAATTTTTCGAAATCAAATTCTTCAAGGAATTTCTTGGCTTCATTTATATTTTGAAAATAGAATTCGCGGGCTTCCCCTTTGTTATTGATTATCTCCATCATGATTGATTTAACTTTCCGGTCTCCTTTAAATACCGCATTCTCAGGTATTTTAAAATGGTCTAGGGAATCAATGACTTTAGCAATGGTATTTTCTGTAGTCCTGGTACTTTTACAATAGCTGCATTCATAGTGTTTGATAAGTGTACCCTCTGTTTCTTTTGTTGCCTCTTCCATAATTTCCTCACTTATTAACCTCAAAGTCTGAAATTTGCAAGTACCACATTTGAGTGCTACCAATTCACCCGGATATTTCTCAATTTTAACCTCGCCAGTTTCTTGGTCAACCCAAACATCATAATCAACTGAAAACACATTTTCTTCGGCCTGCATACCTTCATCAAGATGTACGTCTTCCTCTTCTTCACTCAATAGATTCATTTCATTTCCGGTTTTGGATATTCGCGGTAGATATCTCAATTTGACCAGTTTATTCTCCAGTTTTGAAGGATAATAGAATTGGAGGATCAGGTAGTTCACATAGGTGAACAATGTACCAATTGCACCTGCTATAAAAAACCTCACGAAAACCCACACGATGCTTAATCCTACGGTTTCGTCATCATAAGTATTAAGGAACATTGCTATGGCAATTCCAAATGCCAAAAAAGTGTAAAAATACATCTTGATCTCTTTCAGTTTCAGATAGTCGTATTTATCCTTATAATCTTTGAAAGATGAAGTCTTTTTTTTATGATAAATAAAAATAAATATTCCAACCACGATGGAGACAATTGATCCAATTATCATGATTTGACTCCAAATTTCCAGAAAGGCTACCAATCCCGGGTTTCTCATATTCGCTAATAATTTGTATTATTGACCAAAGTATAATCCATTAATTAAAATAACAAAAATTGTTCCTGATTATTCTATTACAATCATAGAAAAATATTTTCTAAATCAATGTAACAAACATGTTATATTCTATGATAATAATTCAAACAACCATTATCCCAAAGAAGGTTGTTTTGCTACCAGCCAAAAGGCAAAAGCTTTTTCACTTACAGGTCAGCCCACTTCGTTCCCCATTCCATGTTACAAAATGCAAGCAAACTGTAACTTATAACTTGTAACATGATATCATGACCACGTCAAATTAATTTGAATATGGCCTGTTAACTTGAGGATTCACTACGGTAATAGGAAAACTGCAGCATATAGCCAAATAAGATCACGGCAACACAACCGATCACATTGAACCATAAAAATGAGATATTGCTAAAAATGAAGCAAAGGAAAACCAAGAACTGAGCAACAATTGCTGCTG
>CBDVAV010000150.1:0-8826 GCA_965372055.1 uncultured bacterium
AGAAACCTTTCACTGGATTATATTTGGGAACCGATTGTTATGGCTGGCTTAGTAATGTTGTGGATTGTTGTGAGTTTAATAGCTGGAAGCTATCCTTCAATTGCCCTTTCATCTTTTATGCCAGCAACTGTACTAAAAGGGAAATTTAAAGGGTCAGCTACTGCCAGCAACTTAAGAAGGATATTGGTAATATTTCAATTCTGCATCTCCATATTTTTAATATCAGGAACTATTGTCGTATATAAGCAACTCACATTTATTCAAGATAAAAAACTCGGGTATAATAATGAACAGGTAATCACATTGCCTTTTGATCGTGGCATTATTGATAAATTCGAAACCATTAAGGAGGAATTCAAATCAAATAATATCATTCTAAATGTAACCGCCGGATCAGAGACCCCAACGCAGATCATGGGAGGTTATTCTTTTACATTGGAAGGAGATTCTGATGGAGAACGATATGGCACACAGGCAGTATCAGTGGATATCGGGTATCTTAAAACCTTAGAGATTGAGTTGATTGCTGGTGTGGATTATAATGAAGGGCATTTAAAAACTGATGAATTTGAGTTTATTATAAACGAATCCGTATTGAAGGAACGCAATTGGAGCCCAGAAGTTGCTGTTGGGAAAAGGATCTCATTAAATGGCCGTGTTGGCTCAATAATCGGAGTAATGAAGGATTTCCATTTCACATCATTTCACAAGGCAATCGGGCCTCTGGTATTTTTTTACCAACCTAGCCAGTGGAACCACATTATGGTGAAAGCAAGGGGTAACAATATGCCAGAAGCAATCTCATATTTGGAGACAAAATGGAAAGAGCTAATTCCATACCGTCCGTTTGAGTATGGTTTCCTTGATCAAGAATTTGCCGACCTTTATACTACAGAACAAAAAGCAGGTCAAATAATGGGAATTTTTTCGGGATTGGCAATTTTTATTGCCTGTCTTGGCCTAGTGGGTCTCGCATCATTTACTGCTGCCCAAAAATCAAAGGAAATAGGGGTTAGAAAGGTGATGGGGGCATCAATTTTTAGTGTAGTTGGATTGCTTTCTAAACAATTTGCTGTCTTGGTAATAATATCTTTTATCATAGCCGGACCTATATCATACTTACTGATGAATTCCTGGTTGGACGGATTTGAATATAAGATACATATAAATTTAGCCACCATGTTGGTGTCGGGATTAGCAGCATTTCTGGTGGCCTTTTTGTCGGTGGCTTATCAGTCATTTCAAGCGGCAAAGGCAAACCCCGTTATTACACTGAGGCAGGAGTAGGGAGTATGATCGCCGACTTTAATTCTAATGATCTACACAGTGGCAAGCTGAGGGGATATCAATAGGAGTTTGCTTTGCAAACAAAGTTGTTTCTTTCCGATCCAAACGCTACCGACTGAGTAGCTTTAGCGCTTGTTGAGGATCGGGGAATTGTATCCTAGTTTGCAGAAGCACATGCGAAGGTGGATTAATCCTTGGCAAGATCGAGTACAGTTTTAACGGTTTTAACATTTCTGGTTGTGGCAGTAATTTTTAACCTCTTTTCAAAAAAGGTGTTGGATAATTTTGTTATTCCATAACCATTGGGACAAAACAAATACACTTCTTTACCTGATATAATAAATTCATCCGGGGGGTATTCATACCCCTTGATCTTATCAAGGTATTCTTGTTGCGGGATCTCTGATAAAAATGTTACATGAAGTTTGCTTATGTCTTCATCCCTGCCCCTCAGGAATGGATTGTTGTCAAATACAGATTTCCATTCAGAAAAGGTTCTTATGATTACCGGAACCTGAAAATTGTAATGTTGAAAAATCTTATCCCCGATTCTTTTCGCCAGTTCAATATCACTGATCTTTTTATGATCAAAAACCAGGTTACCACTTTGAATATAAGTCTGCATGTTGGTTAACCTCAATTCTTCCATTAGCGTTTTTAAATCGTCCATTTTTATCTTTTTCTGACCACTTACATTTATTCCACGGAGTATGGCGATGTACTTTTCCATAAATTGATGTTATTTGTTAGCCGATTAATTGTTGTGATACTTTAGCATGAATTATTGTTGTATCCGTTTCAATACTTGAAAATAAATAGCCTTCTACCACTTCCTTTTTAATACGGCCAATATACATTTTCACCAAAGGCTTTACAATCAATTACTAATCTGATAAAAGTCATGTTTCGCAATGTTCCCTGTCATATTGCACGAGGGCAGGTTGCGATAGTTTTGAAATTGAATTTAACCAACAATCAAATCCAAAATGAGAAAAGTAGCATTGATTTCAATAATTTTTTTAGCAGGATTAATTCTTGCCAGTTGTGGTGGCGGAGGATCTGGTTCTGAAGGAGACTTAGCCCCCCCTAAATCCATGGTTGCAGCAACAGCTTCAGATGACCCAATGGAAAATAAGGGCATTGGACCAATAAAAACTCTTAAACTTCCGACTGTAGTTGACCAGGTTATGGCAACCGCTGGCGCAGAGGTTTATAAAACCTATTGTACCGCCTGCCACAAGCCTACAGAAAAATTTATCGGTCCAGCACCAAAGGGTGTTTTGGATAGAAGATCACCTGAGTGGGTAATGAACATGATCCTTAACCCAGAGCAGATGGTGAAAGAAGATCCAATTGCCAGGAAATTATTAGTGGAATATAATATTTCAACCATGGCCAATCAGGGTTTAGATTAAGATCAATCACGAAAAATTATATAATATTTTATAACTATTTAATAACATCTTAAATAACCACATTAAATATTGAATAACCAAAATTCATTTACCATGAAAAAGATCATTTTATTATTAACTATTATAATTGCTGTTGTCTTCGTATTTCAACGATGTACGACTGGAGGCAGCAGTGGTGCTATAACAAATACGGATGTAGCAGCAAAAGTATATGTAGCTCCAGGCGAGTATGATGAGTTCTATGCATTTCTTTCTGGTGGGTTCAGCGGCCAGTTAAGTGTATATGGCCTTCCATCAGGAAGACTATTAAAAGTTATCCCGGTATTCTCAGTAGATGCTGAAAAAAGCTGGGGTTTCAATGAAGAAACAAAACCTATGTTGAATACTTCTTATGGTTTCCTGCCATGGGATGATTCACATCATCCGGAGTTATCTCAAACTGATGGTGTGCCCGACGGGAGATGGGTTTTCATAAATGCAAACAATACACCACGGATTGCCAGGATTGACCTGACAACTTTCGAAACTGTAGAAATTATTGAGATTCCTAACAGTGGTGGCAATCATAGTTCTCCATTTACTACTATGAATACAGAGTATATCGTGGCCGGAACTCGATTTAGTGTGCCTTTCCCTCAAAAGGATGTGCCAATTGATACTTATAAAGAAAACTTTAAAGGTTCCCTTACCTATATCAGCGTTGCTGATGATGGTAAAATGGACATTGCTTTCCAAATCCTTGTGCCTGGTTATGACTATGACCTGGCCCATTCAGGTAAAGGTGTTTCTCACGGATGGACATTTTTTACTACTTATAATACCGAAGAAAGCCATACCCTTAAAGAAGTATATGCTTCCCAAAACGATAAAGATTTTATTGCTGCTGTTAATTGGAAGAAAGCTGAAGAATACGTGGCACAGGGAAATGCACGCGAAATACCTTCAAATTATATGGTCAACAGGTATGATGAATCCACACAAATGGCAACATCAGAATTGATGACAACAGTTAAAGTTCTGACACCTGCCGAATGCCCTGGCTTGATATATTATTTGCCAACTCCAAAATCACCACATGGTGTGGATGTTGATCCAACTGGCGAATATATCGTAGGTAACGGTAAGCTTAGTGCAGATCTTACAGTTCACTCTTTCACAAAAATGATTGCCGCAATTGAGAATGAATCATTTGAAGGTGAAGTAGATGGCATTCCAATTTTAAAGTTTGAGGATGTGTTGGCGGGAACAGTGAAGAGTAGTGGCCTGGGGCCATTACATACTGAATTTGATGGCAATGGCAATGCTTATACTTCATTCTTTATTACCTCGGAAATTGTAAAATGGAAAGTCGGTACCTGGGAGGTTCTAGATCGGGCACCTACTTATTATTCTGTTGGTCATCTTTCAGTTATGGGCGGGGATTCAAGAAAGCCATGGGGTAAGTACCTGGTGGCATTGAATAAAATCACCAAAGACAGATATTTACCAACAGGACCAGAGATGAACCACTCAGCTCAATTGTTTGATATCTCCGGGGACAAAATGGAACTTCTATTGGATTTCCCTACTATTGGAGAACCTCACTATGGACAAGGAATACCAGCAGACATTATCCAATCTCAATCAAAAAAATTCTACAATCTCGATGAAAATAACCATCCTTATGCTATCAAGAGTGAAGGCGAAACAAAAGTTGTTCGGGAAGGGAATGTAGTAAGAGTGTATTTGACTTCAATTAGAAGTCACTTTGCTCCAGACAATATTGAAGGTATCAGGGTAGGAGATAAAGTCTATTTCCATTTAACCAATCTGGAACAAGATTGGGATGTACCTCAGGGATTGTCAATAATGGGTGCCAGGACTGCTGAGTTGCTGGTAATGCCCGGACAAACTGAAACGATGGTATGGGAGCCGCAATTCCCTGGAATATATCCATTTTATTGTACTGATTTCTGTTCTGCATTGCACCAGGAAATGCAAGGGTACATCAGGGTATCGGATCGTGGGGCCAATACCGAAATAAAATGGTCAGTTGGTGAATGAGTTAGGTTAGACGAGTTGCCCCGTGGTTGGGGCAACTCTTTATCTGTAATATGTAAATATGATAAAGAAAATCAATCCCTTAATGCTGGTTGCAGCGCTCTTGTTACTGCTCCTTTTTGTTTTTCCAATGTGGAGTATAACACTTACTGCACCACAATATCCAGAGGGTATAACTATGTATATCTGGATAAATAAGATCACTGGAGGTAATGAGTTTACACTGCAGAATATCAATATCCTTAACCATTATATAGGCATGAAGTATATAGTTCCCGAATCAATTCCTGAACTCACTTACTTCCCTTATTTTGTGATTGCCATGACTGTCATGGGATTGATATTCGCTTTGTTAAAAAGCAGGAAACTGTACCTGGTTTGGTTAATCACCATGGTTGTCCTCGGGGCAATGGGCATTTACGATTTCTATTTATGGGAATACGATTATGGACATAACCTTATTGAGACAGCCCCCATAAAGATACCAGGAATGGTATACCAACCCCCGCTATTTGGCTCAAAGATGTTATTGAATTTCAAAGCAGACAGCTATCCCCACTGGGGTGGATTTTTTGTATTCATTTCCATGGTATTGAGCTCTTTGGCGTACATGCAATCCAAAAAAAAACTCGAAAAAATCGAGAAACTAAAAAAGCAAAAAAATGATGAGGTTAATAACAGTCACTCTTTTAGTGAGCCTGTTGCAAGCTTGCACTAATGGTCCACAACCTATAACCTATGGAAGCGATGGTTGTCATTTTTGCAAAATGACTATTGTTGACGAAAGATTTGCCGCAGAGATCGTCACTGATAAAGGAAAGATTTACAAGTTTGATGCCATCGAGTGCATGATAAATCATTCAAATAATGAATCCTTATTTGGTGCTGATGGATATAATTTTTGGATAACCGATTTAAATCAACCAAGAGTGTTGATCAATGCCCGATATAGTTACTTTCTACGTGCCAAAGCACTGCCAAGCCCAATGGGTATGTATCTCTCAGGTTACAATGATCAAAGAAGTGCCCTGATTAAACATAATGAAATAGGTGGGAAAATTTACTCCTGGAAAGAATTGAAAGAATCGTTTGATGTGCTGCCAGAACTATCGTTCTCTCAATGATCCTATGAAAGCAATCTCCATCATACTGACCATAATAACCACCATCCAAAGTTTTGGAACTACAATACCCGTTTGCGATACTTGCGTTGTAAGTACCATCAAAGAAGCCATTGACCTTGCTATTCCTGGCGACACTATTTTGATCAAGCCTGGTAAATATTATGAGGGAAATATTATTGTGGACAAGAGATTGGTCCTTCTCGGAGAAGGATATCCGATATTGGATGGCCAGGGTAAACTGAAATCATTACGGTTAAATCGGACAGTGTAGTGATATCTGGTTTACAATTGCAAAATGTAGGTACTAGTTATACTCAAGATAGGGCAGGGATCAGCGTGGAAAGGCAGTCATACTGTATTATTGAAAACAACAGACTTTTCAACACATTTTTTGGTATCTACTTAAAGCATTCATCCCATTGCGTTATCCGAAACAATGATATTTTTGGAGAGGCCGAGCAAGAAATATCCAGTGGAAATGCTATCCAACTCTGGTATAGCAAATATATTAAGGTAATTGACAACAAAGTTAAGAATCACCGTGATGGCATATACCTGGAGTTCGTTGACAAGAGTGATATTACTGGAAATGTGAGTGAAGACAATCTCAGGTATGGTCTGCATTTTATGTTCTCAAATGAAAACAATTATCTGAACAATGTCTTTAAGAACAATGGGGCAGGGGTAGCGGTAATGTTTTCCAGGGAAATCAATATGATTGGAAATATATTCGAAGACAATTGGGGTACCGCATCTTATGGATTGTTACTAAAAGAGATTTATGATGGTGAGATCAGTGATAACATATTTGAAGATAATACAATTGCTTTGTATGGTGAAGGAGCTGTTAGATTGAAAATAACCAACAATGATTTTATCAATAATGGCTGGGCTTTAAAGATTTTGGGGAGCAGTATGGATAATATTTTTACGCAAAATAATTTTATTGCCAATACTTTTGACTTGTCTACCAGCAGCAAGAGAAACTATAACAAATATTACCTCAACTATTGGAGTGAATATACTGGATATGACCTGGATCGGGATGGAGTGGGAGATGTTCCTTTCAGACCAGTAAAACTATTCTCATACCTTGTCACAAAGGTGGATCCATCCATCATTCTGTTAAGGAGCACATTTATTGATATTTTAAACTTTGCAGAAAAAGTAACACCCTTATTCACTCCCGAAACTCTTATGGATGAAAGTCCCTTAATGTATCCAGTGAAATGATATCCATCAAAAATCTACATAAATCCTTTGGAAAGCAGAAGGTATTGAAAGACCTCTCAACGGAAATCAAACCTGGGATAATATCTGCAGTATTAGGGCCCAATGGTTCTGGGAAATCGACTATCCTTAAATGCATCCTTGGCATGGTAATTCCTGATAAGGGTGAAATTTTAGTCAATGGCACATCAATCCAAAATAAATGGGATTATCGCAAGGAGATTGGCTATCTGCCTCAGATTGCTCGTTTTCCAGACAACCTGAAAGTCAAGGAATTGATAGCCATGATACAGGATCTTAGGGAAGAAGAGGGAAATTCCCACGAGTTGGTGAACTTCTTTGAACTTCAATCTTTCATGGATAAAGCATTAAGAAATTTATCAGGGGGGACCCGTCAAAAAATCAATGTGGTTTTGACTTTTATGTTTGATAATCCTATAGTGATAATGGATGAACCTACTGCCGGCCTGGATCCTATAGCGCTTATCAGGTTAAAGGAAATGATAGTGGCTTTCCGCAACCAGGGAAAAACCATACTTTTTACGACGCACATAATGAGTTTAGTAGAAGAGTTATCTGATGAAATAATTTTCCTTTTGGAAGGAAAAATATATTTCCAGGGAAGCCTTGATGAAATGAAATCAATGACCGGGGAAATATCACTGGAGAGATCAATTGCCGGAATTTTGGAAAGCGGAGGCGATATTGACGATAAAAAAAGAATTGTTCACATGGCACGATCACAAAGTTAAAAACCATGGTCAAAATATTTAAATACAGCTTTTTCGATTTGGTCCGTAACTGGTGGTTCTATGGGTATTTTGCCTTCTATTTTATCACAACCATTGCTTTACTTACCCTAAGCACCGATTTATCCCGGGCAATCGCCAGTTTAGTAAATATTGTAATTGTGCTAAGCCCATTGATAGGGACATTGTTTGGGGTAATGTATTACTATAACTCAAGGGAATTTATAGAGTTGCTTCTGGCCCAACCGATAAGAAGAAGAGATATTTTTCTAGGCCAATACCTTGGGCTAGCCATATCATTGTCATTGAGTTTTGCACTTGGATTGGGATTGCCATTTTTGTTCTACGGCATAAGCGGTTCGGGCTTGGCAGGTAACTTTTTCACTTTGCTGATGACAGGCATTCTATTGACCTTCATTTTTACAGCATTGGCCGTTTATATTGCTCTCAGACATGAAAACCACATCAAAGGTTTTGGTACTGCATTAATGATCTGGCTTTTTATGGCTGTGATTTATGATGGTATTTTTCTGCTTTCTTTGGTGCTGCTACAAGAATATCCCATTGATAAATTGGCTTTAGGACTGACCATGCTAAATCCGGTTGATCTTGCCAGGATCCTGATGATGTTACAGCTAGATATCTCTGCTTTGATGGGCTATACGGGAGCGGTATTCAACAAATTTTTTGGCACCCAAATGGGTATCCTGGTGTCACTGGGAGTTTCGTTGGTCTGGGTTGTTATTCCGGTAGGTTTGATTTTGAGGTTTGGCCAGAGGAAGGATTTTTAAGGTCGGTTGCCGGTTGTGAGTTTTCTGTTGCCAGTATTAGCATTTCACAAATTTAAAGAGGGAAATGACATGCTGACCTAATCACTCATTGATCTCAATGGCATTTTCTTCAATTAACCCAAAACCCAAAACCCAAAACCCGAAACCCTCCTTCGTGTACTGCGGCGGGCAAGCCCGAAACCCGAAACCC
>CBDVAV010000151.1:0-8823 GCA_965372055.1 uncultured bacterium
TGAAGGAAATTAAAAGAGAGATAGGATTCATTGTAAAACACCTAAGTGATTGGGATGCCAAAATTCTGGATGCCTTGAAAGAACATATAGCTGGCAATGAAAAAACCAAAGATTTTGTAGGCTCTGCCATGCACCTGTTTGCCAGTACTTCGGCTGGTTATGATATAGACGAAGAGAAAAAAATTGACGACTTGTATGATAAGCTTGGATTGGAGTAAATAAACTACCGAACAACTCCAAAGTAGGTGAATTGTTTGTGGCTGCAGGCTGCTTAAAAAATATCGAACGAGGAACACCGATATTTGATTTAAGAAGTTCTTGCTAATCTCATTACTTCGACATTCTTCAATCGTTGATCCTTGTTCTTAGATCAGTCCGGTTTCACTCATCCAATAAGTAATTTGCAGCTTGGTTAAGACTTTTCCAGCTTTTCCACTATTTTGCTAAAGTCCATATTTTCCCAAATCTTCTCTATACCTGGGGTCAGCATTACCTGGTTCATGATTTTCTCTTGTACTTTGCCTATGCGCTCGGCTTCGGAGTACCTCATTTTCTCGTTAAAGGTAACCATGGAATAAAGGGGAATCCATTTATCAGGGTAAATTTCATGAAGCCGCGCCTCGATCTTTTTGCGCAAAATGAAATTACTGTCCCCTACCAGGTCTCTCATCTCAATGAAATTTTTTAAAGCCAAAGACAATATAGCATCGCCATCCGGTTTTCTATTGACTTGGTAATTAGGAAGGATTGTATCCCAGTTTCCATCAAATTCCTCGATCAACCCATTTAATATCCTGCAATCCTCAAAACCAGCAATCATCCCTTGGCCATAAAACGGGACTACAGCATGGGCGGCATCACCAATTAGCATTACCTTATTTTTTACCCAGGGATAGCATTTAACGGTTACCAGGGAAGATGTCGGGTTTTGAAAAAATTCGGCAGGCATGGATTCGAGCAATGGAACTGCATCAGGAAAAGAGGCATTAAAGAATTTCTCCACCTCATGTGTATTTTTCAGGGATGAAAATGACGGATCACCTTCAAAAGGGAAAAATAGGGTGCAAGTGAAGGATGCATCTTTGTTAGGCAGGGCAATAAGCATATAATTTCCCCTGGGCCAAATGTGAAGGGCATTTTTCTCTAGCTGGAATTCCCCATTCTTTCCCGGGGGGATGGTTAATTCTTTATATCCATGCTCAATATATTGTTGTGTATAATTAAAGCGGTCTGTCATTTGCATGGCCAGCCTAACCACGGAAAAAGCACCATCAGCACCAATAATCAGGTCGGATGATACATTTTTTACCTGGCCATTGTTTTCCAATTTTGTTATCGTGTCTTCCAAGTCAACCTCCAGGCAAAAATGTTCAAAGTTGAATTCTACCCCCTGGGATTCGGCATTGTTCATCAGGAGCATGTTTAAGCCTGCACGTGATACCGAATTGATAAACTGCCCATCTTTTCCATAAGGCTGGAAAGTAAGAGTGCCATTCAGGTCGTGCATCATCCTTCCTTTCATGGGAATTATCATTTTCCTAACTTCATCTGCAACCCCAGCTTGTTCCAATGGCCACCATCCCCGGTTGCTCAGTGCCAAATTAATTGACCGTCCTCCAATTTCACCCCCTTTTCTCATATCTGGACTTCTTTCATAAACAGTAACTTTGTAGCCTCGTTTTGCCAAAAAGATTGACAGCAAAGACCCTACAAGTCCTGCACCGATAATGGTAATATTCCTGATCTGGTTGTTGTTCATAAACTTTTATGGAGCTCCCTTATTTTATTGGCCAATTGAAATACATCTTCAAATGAATTGTACAATGGTGCCGGGGCAACTCTAATTACGTTGGGTTCCCGCCAGTCCACAACAAAGCCATCTTCCGTTAGGTGTTTGAAAATCTTTTCCCCGTGATGATTGAAAAGCAGAGAAAGTTGACATCCACGCTCTCGTGGGTTACGTGGAGTAATAATGTCGAAAAGGGGATTTTCTATCTGATCCAAAAGAAATTCCAGAAATCCGGTAAGCTTAACGCTTTTCTCCCTTATAGGTTTGATCCCTGCTTCCTCAAATAATTCCAATGATGCCAAATGAGCAGCGGTGGATAATATATTTACATTGCTAAGCTGCCACCCGTCTGCCCCTGTCATGGGTTTAAATCCCTTTTTCATATTAAATCGCTCCTCCTCATTATGTCCCCACCAACCTGCAAACCGTGACAACTCCTTTCTAGAATTGCCATGCTTTTCATGTACAAATACTCCCCCTACGCCTCCAGGACCTGAATTAAGATATTTATAGCTGCACCAAACGGCAAAATCTACATGGTGGTCGTGTAATTCCATTGTAACGTTGCCCACCGCGTGTGCCAGGTCAAATCCAACAATGGCACCAACTTCATGGCCTTTTCTAGTGATTTGCTCAAGATCGAAAAACTGCCCGGTATAATATTGGACTCCACCAATCATAATCAAGGCCAAGGAATCGCCGTACTCCTCTATTCTATCAAGGATGTCTTCTGCACGTAGATAATGTTCGCCTGACCGGGGGGAAACTTCTATGATCGTTTCTTCTGGATCCAAACCCCTAGACCGCACATGTGACTCCAACGCATACTGATCGGAGGGAAAAGCTCCAGTCTCTGTTAATATTTTTATCCTCCTAGCCTTAGGTTGATAAAAGGAAACCAGCATCAGGTGCAGGTTAACACTCAGGGAATTCATTGAAACTACCTCATTAGGTTTGGCCCCCACAATCTTCGACAATGCATTTTTTGTGAATTTATGATAATACATCCAGGGGTGTTTACCTTTGACGTGCCCCTCTACTGCCAATTCTTTCCATGCTTCAAGTTCTTGATTGATCAAAAAGGCTACTGATTTTGGTTGCAATCCCAGGGAATTACCAGCGAAATAGCAGCAATCATTCCCGTTGAATTTTGGTATTTCAAACTTTTGCCGGAAGTGTGCAAGGGGATCAGACTTGTCAAGTTCTAATGCACATTCTATTGAAAAAGAAAAGTCCATAATCGATTAAAACAAATTTAATTGTGATTGATCGATAACCCCTTCGTGCTTTAATAGCCACTCTTTCCTATGGAGCCCACCGGCATAACCCACCAGGTCACCACTCTTCCCAATCACCCGATGACAAGGGATAATGATAGCAATAGGATTTTTTGCATTGGAATTCCCTACCGCCCTAACTGATTTAATATCACCGAGGGTTTCGGCAATTTCTGAATATGTGGAGGTTTTACCGAATGGGATCTGAATTAAACAGTCCCAAACAGATTTCTGAAAATCCGTCCCTATGGGATTAAGTTTAACTGAGAACCAATTCCTTTTATTATCGAAATACTCCAGAAGCTGTTTTTTGCACTCCAAAACTTCGGAACTCTTGATCTCTGATGTTTCTTCTTCATCCTTGTCAGAAAATCGTACGGTGGTTATTCCCAGGTCACTTCCTGATACTTCAATGCTCCCCAGGGGGCTACCCAAATAAACAACTTCATCCATTGACCAACTGTTCAACTTTAATTCCCAGCCAATCCAATGCATTTAACCCTAACAGTTTTTCCTTAACAATTTTATTTAGTTTAGAAGAATCAATTAATTCCCCAGGTATTGATTCCCCCAAAGGAAAAGGATAGTCTGATCCCAAAGCAACCATATCCGATCCGATTAATTCTATAAGGTAATCCAGCATTTTATGGTCATGCACAAGTGAGTCAAGATAGAACTTGCCAAGATATTGCTTAGGGTTCACATCGTTATCCACGGCACAAAGGTCTGGCCTGACATTAAATCCATGCTCAATTCTACCGATGGTGGAAGGAAATGATCCTCCACCATGAGCAAAAGCAACGTTCAAATCAGGCAATCTTTCAAACACCCCACCGAAAATCATCGAGGTGATGGCCCGTGATGTCTCCGCGGGCATACCTACTAACCATGGCAGCCAATATTTTGGCATTTCTTTGGTGCCCATCATATCCCAGGGATGAATAAAAATGCTGGCATTTAAATCCTGGGCAGCTTCCAAAACATCAAAAACCTCGGGGGCATCAAGGTTCAGGTCGTTAATATGGGTACCTATTTGAACACCTGCCATGTTTAATTCAGTACTGCATCTTTCCAGTTCTTTTATGGCAAGCTTTGGTGATTGCATTGGCAAAGTTCCAAGCCCAATAAACCTATCTGGATAATCGTTTACAACCCCTGCAATATGATCATTTAAGATTTTTGAAAGGTCCAGTGCATGTTTGGCTTTGGCCCAGTAACTGAACATTACCGGGACCGTGGACAATACCTGTACATCGACATGATGTTGATTGCACTCTTTTATCCTGACCTTGGGATCCCAGCAATTCTCCTGGATTTCCCGGAAGAATTTATCATCCATCATCATACGGGCACAGCAGGGTTTATGATGTTCAAGACGGATAAATCCACCATAGCCATACTTTTCTTTCAGGTCAGGCCATGATTTTGGCAGGATGTGCGTGTGGATATCTACTTTTAAAGCCCCCGATCTCACTGCTTTCATTTTTTTACTGGTGCTTCCATTACTGAACCGCAATTGTCGCATGTTCTAAGTCCTTCTGAAGCATAGAACTTATTAAAAATAGGAGGCAATTGCTTTACAATATCTTCTAAATGAAACTTTTCCTCATACAACTTGTGGTTACAATTTTCACAAAACCACACGAACCCATCAGTTTCCCCATGTTTTCGGTACAACTCCATTACCAAACCTACAGTATTGGCCGGCCTTTGTGGTGAATGTGGTACCTTGGGAGGAAGCAAAAATATCTCACCTTCTTTTATTGGGATATCCACGGGTTTACCGTCTTCCTGGATCCTTAAAACAATGTCTCCTTCCACTTGAAAGAAAAACTCTTCTGTCTCGTTATAGTGATAATCTTTCCTGGTATTTGGCCCTCCAACTACCATCACGATAAAATCATCATTGCCAATATATACCTGTTGATTCCCAACCGGAGGCTTTAATAAGTGCCTATTGTCATCTATCCATTGTTTGAAACTAAAAGGTCTTTTTACAGCCATAACTTCTTGTTTTATCCAGCATAAAGATACCAATACCCGTAAATTAACCAAACTGTCCCGATTATGTATTACAATGCGGCGTGGAATAAATCATTTGTTATCTTTAGAAAAATAAACTACTCCACAGCAAGCTATGGGGTATCATTCAAAAATTATATAACGTTCAAAGGGGCCGGGGAAATAAACCCTTGTCCGCCTCTGGCAGATTAAATGATAAAAAATGGATTTAAAACTTAATAATAAAAACGCGGTAGTGTGTGGCAGTACCCAGGGTATTGGGAAAGCAGCTGCAATTGAATTGGCATTACTTGGCGCCAACATTCTTCTTGTCGCAAGAAATGAAACAACATTGAAGGAAGTGGTAAGCGAGCTGGATACCAGTCAAAATCAACAACATGATTTCCTGGTGGCAGATTTTTCGGATGCTTCCAGTTTAAAGGAAAAGATTGAAAAAAAAGTCAATGATGGATTTACTGCGGAAATCTTGGTGAACAATACTGGGGGGCCAAAAGCTGGCCTGGCCATTGAAGCACCGTTGGAAGAATACAGGATCGCTTTCAACAATCATTTGATCTGCAACCAGATAATGGTGCAAGCGTTGTTGCCGGGCATGAAAACTGTAGGGTACGGAAGGATCATAAATATAATTTCAACTTCGGTAAAAACCCCGATCGCATTGTTGGGGGTTTCCAATACCATCAGGGGTGCAGTTGCCAGTTGGTCCAAGACCCTGGCCAATGAACTGGGGCAGTTTGGGATTACCGTGAACAACCTTTTGCCGGGATTTACCCAAACAGGCAGACTGGAATCCTTGATGGGAAGTAGAGCTGAGAAGCAGAATACGACAAGGGAGGAAATAAAGAAAAATATGGAAAGTGAAATTCCCGCTCGCAGGATAGGCAGACCGGAAGAATTAGGTGCCGTAGCTGCATTTTTGGCCAGTCCAGCTGCCAGCTATGTCAATGGTGTCAACATCCCTGTTGATGGTGGCCGCACCCCCTCGATGTAACCATGAAGATCAGCAATTATATTGGCGGGGAATCAGTAGCCCCAATCTCCCAAAACTACCTGGATAATATAGAACCAGCAACAGGGAAGGTATATAGCCAAATTCCTGATTCAGATACCCGCGATATAGATTCAGCAGTGACTTTTGCCAAAGAGGCGTTCCCTGACTGGTCTGCACTTTCAAATGAAAAAAGATCTGAATATCTTGTCAAGATAGCAGACCTTATTGATCAAAATCACGAGGAGTTGGCCAATGCTGAAAGCAAAGACAATGGTAAGCCTATTAAACTGGCATCCATAGTAGATATACCCCGGGCTTCTGCAAATTTCAGGTTCTTTGCTACAGCTATCCTGCATTTTTCTTCCGAATCCCACAATATGGAAGGAGTGGCCATAAACTATACCCATAGGTCTCCCGTTGGTGTTGCTGGTTGTATTTCGCCCTGGAACTTACCATTATATTTATTCACCTGGAAGATTGCCCCGGCTTTGGCAATGGGAAATACAGTGGTGGCAAAACCTTCTGAACTAACACCCATGACTGCATATATGCTGTCCGAACTATGCCAACAAGCCGACTTGCCGAAAGGGGTGCTTAATGTTGTTCATGGGCTGGGCAACAAAGCTGGTCAGGCAATGATCGAACATGCTGATATCCCGATAATCTCATTCACGGGTGGTACGGAAACAGGGAAAAAAATTGCCTCCGTGGCCGGCCCAATGTTTAAAAAACTATCACTGGAGTTGGGTGGCAAAAATCCAAATATAATCTTTGACGACTGTGATTTGGATTTGGCAGTCAAGACTTCTGTTAGATCATCTTTTTCCAACCAAGGGGAAATTTGCCTTTGTGGTTCCAGGATTTTTATCCAAAGAAGCATCTATAATAAATTCCGGGATGAGTTTCTAAACAAGGTTTCAAATTTAGTGGTGGGTGATCCTGAGGCTGATAATACTAAACTAGGTGCATTGGTTTCTGAGGACCACATGAACAAGGTGTTATCTTATATAGAACTGGCAAAGGAAGAGGGTGGAAAGATACTGGCAGGAGGGGAAAGAATTATCGTTCCCGGAAGATGCGAGAGAGGTTATTTTGTACTGCCCACCGTTATTGAAGGACTAGATAACGAATGCAGGACCAACCAGGAGGAGATATTTGGCCCTGTAGTTACATTAATGCCTTTTGACAATGAAGATGAAGTAATCGAATATGCAAATTCCACTCCTTATGGTCTATCTGCCAGTATTTGGACTGAAAACCTGACCAGGGCGCATACAGTGTCTCAAAAGATCAAGAGTGGCATTATTTGGGTAAATTGTTGGTTGTTAAGGGATTTAAGGACTCCTTTTGGCGGGATGAAGCAATCAGGAGTGGGTAGGGAAGGAGGCCTGGAAGCCTTGAGGTTTTTCTCTGAACAGCGTAACATCTGTATCAAGCTATAGAAAAATGCCGCCTCAAGATTTGATTCGGTGGTCATTCCCAGGGGCTACTTCACCTCTCTAACTCAATTCAACTTAAAAATCCAAATTAGGATGCGGTAGCTGTGGAAGCTGAACTATCAAATTCCTTTTGGTGTCCTATTTTAAAGTTTTTTGCGTCTTTAAGGCCACAGTAACCACACTCAAAATGTTTTGTTAATTCACCTTCGGTAGTAGGCGTTGGTTTAGTAATAATTTCTTCCCTAACAACTTTATAGGTTTGATATTTACAGTCAGGGCATTGTGCTGCATGTAAATGTCCAGAGTATTTCTCAATTTTGGTATACCCGGAATCTTCATCTATCCAAACATCATAATCAATAGAAAAAACCTCTTCTTCAGCCTGCATCCCTTCATCAAGGTAAACATCCTCTTCCTCTTCACTCAACAATTTCATGGGCTTGCCGGTTTTAGGTGAAATTCTGGGCTTATACCGCAGGTTTTTTAGCCTTTTCTCAATATAAAATGGATAGTAAAACTTGAGTAAGTTTTTAGCGAATACTAACAGAATTGCCGTTAATGATAGTGTTACAAACATTCTGATTACCATCCACATTGCACCGATCTCAATAATAAACGAATTGGTAAGAATCGCTACCCCAAGAATCAGAAATACAGCACTCTTCCAAAGGATGCCAATTTCACTTTTGCAAATGTAATCGTACTTTTTCTTCGAATCCCCAGTCGTTGCGAGCTTTAGTAGGTGTAAAACCATATAACTGGCAAAAACAATTAGTGATATGATCCCTATTATCTGACCCCAGGAATCCCAGGTCTCAATAAATTGTAACGGAGCCTCTTCCATTGTGCTAAAGGGTTTAGAGTTTTATTGAAGTTCAAAATTACTAAATTTTAACATTTTAAGCTAAATATTTAGTAATTAGGATTTAAATTCATCTATTCAACAATGGCTAATATAGGGAATTTAAGTTGGAAAAATTGGAATAGTACGTAGATTAATTAAAATCGAATTGTACTAGTTTGGCACAGGATACATAATTTTTAAACCTGTATGATAGATATCATTAGGCCCGAAATCACATTCTATATGTAGTTCCAATTGTTCGCCGTGCTCAACAATTTTATCAGGAATACCCAATCTGGTGATATTTGCACTGTATTTATTGTCGGCCATAAACTCCAAGACAGCCGATCCGAAACCACCAGTAACGCATCCATCCTCAACAGTTATTATTTTTGAAAAATCACTAAAAATTTGGTGTAGCATCCCTTCATCCAATGGTTTAACAAACCGCATATCATAGT
>CBDVAV010000152.1:0-8819 GCA_965372055.1 uncultured bacterium
GGAATGAATGACAGAACTATGAAAAATGTATTTTTATTGATTGTTTTTTTTCTCGTTATATTTTCAGGATGTTCATCAGGTAAAAAATCCCTGGAGCATGGTGACTACTACAATGCAGTGCTGCAATCCATAAACAGGTTAAGACAAAATCCTAATCAAAAAAAGGCCCAGCAAACTTTACGGGATGGATATCCCATGGCCATAAGGAGGCTCGAAGACGATGCCAGAAATGGTATGGCATCCAATGCCCCTTATAAATGGAAGAATGTACTTAACAGTTATCAAAAAATAAATAATATGTACGAGGAGATCAATAGGTCTCCTGGCGCCTTGAGAGTAATAAACAACCCCACAAGTTATTACTCTGAAATGGAAGAAGCCCGAAACAATGCAGCTGAAGAAAGCTATCGGGCCGGACTGGATATGCTTGCTGAAAATAACCGCGAAAGTGCAAAACAAGCATATTATCATTTCAGGGATGCTGATGGGTTCGTCCGGGGGTATAAGGAAGTAGTTGATAAAATGGCTGAGGCCAAATTTATCGCGACATTAAAAGTAGTAGTGGAACAAATCCCAGTACCTGGAAGATATGCCCTTAGTGGAGGTTTTTTTCAAGATAAGATCGAAGAATACGTGCATTCGTTTAATAGAAATGAATTTGTAAGGTTTTTTAGCACCTCTGAAGCTCAAAACGAAAACCTTCAACAACCTGATCAAATCATTCATATTGCATTCGATGACTTTACAGTTGGTGAAACCCATCTCGTGGAGAAAACGGTTGAATATTCCAAGGATAGTGTTAAAGTGGGTGAGGTTGTTTTGGATGATGGGACTAAAATACCAGCATACAATACAGTAAAAGCTAAATTAACCACCTTCCACAAGGAAGTTATATCAAGAGGATTGCTAAGCTTTCAAGTAGTGGATGCATATAACAATGCTGTGCTTACTGTAGAGAAATTTCCAGGTGAATTCGTTTGGTACTGTGAATGGGGATCATATAACGGTGATGAAAGAGCGTTAACCAATAAGCAACTGAAGATTACCAGGACTAAGGAAATCCCCCCTCCATCTCGCCAGGATCTCTTTATAGAATTTACCAGGCCAATATATAATCAGCTAACAAACAAAATAAATAGTTTCTACAGGAACTATTAAGTCATGTTAGACGATAAAGGACGTAAGTTGTTAAAAAAGTTATCAGGCTTGGTCGCCTTGAGGGATGATCCCGAAGGATTGGAAATTTATGAGAAATATTACAGGAATTCCACGAAATTCCTGGTGGCTAAAATAAAGGGGCAGACAGAGTTTATCCCCCAGGAATTGCTGCTGGCTGAAAGCAAGGGGAACAACAAAAAAACAACCAATAGCCTGCTTAAATTTTTTGGTGATCCACTCCCTAATGGCCAAATGGATGAGCTTCTGGTTAAGTTTTATCGATCCCATAATTTAAAAAGATCCTTGGATAACATTGAAGATAAGATTAGGTATTATACCAAATCACCCAGCAAAGATCAGGAAAAAGAAAAAGAAGATGACCCCGTTGCCTCCCATGCCAGTCAACATGATGTAAAGGTTTTCAGTAAAAAAGCCATCAAGAAATGTACTCAATATGCAGGTGAAGCCTACATGGCTTCAGACCCTCACCTCAGGGAGATTGGTAAAAAGTTTGGCGATAAGATTGTAACACCAACAAATTATTGGGCGGCCAATATAGAATTGGAAGGGTTTGATGTTGAACAGGAAAGATATTGGCAGGTAGCCGGCTCATTTAAAAAATTTACCTGGGCTAAATTGTACAGAAAGAATCTCAAGGATGAAAAAGTGTTTTTTGCTGTTGGCGTGGATATTAAAGATCAATCGCTGTTCATGAAGCTCGACTGTCAGCGGACTGGAAGCAACAAATTATCCAATGAACAAATTGAGCGGTTCGATTATTTTCTTTCTGGCAGGGCTAAATTGGAAAAGATTATTCGAATTACAGTAGAAGAAACCCTTGATTGGGACTTTCTGATTACATCAACAAATAAATTTTTTAATAAAAGAGTGAGTTTGTATAACAAAGTCATCGATTATTTATGGAATGATGAAGTTGACACCAAATTCATTGAAAACAAATTTGTGCTGGTTCATAAATCAACATCCAGTGGTTCAGACAAAATGCCATTATGGAAAAATAAAGACAAAACCATCAAAAAAGTCTTGCAGGGAATAGTTGAATACGAATCAAAAATGTTGACTATGCAGGGAAGAAAAAATCTAATCAAAAACATCAAAATACTGGGAGGGGATCATCCTTTTGACATTAAGTCGATAACCAGTGACGAGAAAGACAAGTGGGTAAAATGTATGGTTGAGAACAGTGGAATCCCAATTTCCAAAGAAACCATTGAGGCCATCAAAGAGCAACATGAAAACCATTATCTCTATTATATTTTAGATTACAATAAAAAGAACAATTCCGGTAAATTGATGATAAAAAAAGGAAGGTTTGATAAATTGCTGAAATTGGAACCCATCCAATATAAGGCCTTGCTCAAGTTTTAAACTTCTTGCGCTTAAAATTCTTTTTTCTGTGATATTCTTTAAACGCTGCTGGGCCTTCACCGACCGCTCCTGGTAATTTCAACCAATTGATCATGGAGCTACCCACCAACTCTTGGATTTTCTTAAAATAACTATAATCGCTTTGTGTAATAAAAGTAAATGCTACACCCTTCAGGTGGGCCCTGGCGGTTCTGCCAATACGGTGTATATAGTCTTCGGGGTCTTTGGGGACATCAAAGTTTATTACAAGGTCTATGCCCTCAACATCAATCCCCCTCGACATAACATCAGTAGCTACCAGTACCCTGATCTTGGCATTCTTAAATCCATTAATTACCTGCTCCCTTTCTTTCTGCTCCAGGTCAGAATGAATTTCAGCAACATCATCAGACACTTTGTCCAAAGCTTTTCGAATATCTTTTACAATTCTCTTTGTAGAACTGAATATCAGGATGCTTTCGGATTTCCCAACTTTTACCAGTTGTTGTATCAAGTCCATCTTTTGAGGCTCGTAAACCCTGAATGCTCCTTGAAAGATTCCTTCGGCAGGTTTTGATAGTGCAATATTTATTTCCTTGGGCTGGCTTAATATAGTTTTGGCCAATTGCCTGATCTTTGAGGGCATAGTAGCTGAAAACATCAATGTTTGCCTCTTTTTGGGCAAGAAACTGTTGATCTTTATAATATCCTCATAAAAACCCATATCCAACATTTTGTCGGCTTCATCCAGTACCAGAAATTGAAGTTCGTCAACATTTACATATCCCAAATTCAAGTGAGAGATAAGTTTGCCAGGAGTGGCAATTACAAAGTCAGCACCCTTGGTTAATGCTGTTTTCTGCTTTCCAAAATCAGAACCATCCCCGCCGCCATAAATTGAGATAGAGGTAGCCGAGGTAAAATAAGACAGCCCCATAAGATGTTGATCTATTTGCAAAGCCAATTCCCTGGTGGGTGTAATTATTAAAGCACCTATAGACTCGCTTTTTCGGTGCAGAAGTTTCTCAAGTATTGGCAGTAAAAAAGCTGCTGTTTTGCCAGTGCCGGTTTGGGCAATGCCCATAATATCATTACCGTTGAGAACAATAGGAATTGCCTGCTCCTGTATAGGTGTTGGGTCTTTATAGCCCATGGCTTCAATACCTTCAACAATGTTATCGGAAAACTTAAAATCTTTAAATGACATTTTTTATTTGAATGTTCAATCCGGCAGGCGTTTGTTGGAAGCTGAAATATATAAGCTCATATTTTGGGATTAAAATCAATACCACCAAAAATGTGCAGCATCATAGCTCTTGAAAGCCGAAAGTTGATTGGTGTAAGCATGATAACACTTATAGCAATCAATATCACCGATTGCCATATTGGAAATATGAAAACAAATTGAGTAAATAGGCCAATTCCCATTATTATCGCTAAATTCATTGCATAACTAAAATACATTGCCCCTGTGTAAAAACCAGGTTCAGGATTAAATGTTGTCCCACAAAATTCACATGAGCCATACATTTTCGAAAATTTATTAAACTTAACTGCGTGATAAACAAACATCTTGCCTTTGTGGCAATGTGGACATCTGCATTTTACAATAGCCTCAAATCTACCCATTTTTATTTCAAGAATGCAGCAAAAGTAATGGTTAAATAATATAACCACGAATCAATGTATTCCAATTAGTTGTACATAGTATCCCGTTAAGTATCCTAAAAAGGAATTGTATTCACTGCTTAAATAAATTATATTTTATCAATCCCAGGGATCCGTTTCAGTAACTGAATTAAAGGCACATGTAATTGGTCACAAATAATCTACCCACACAATTGATCCATAAGAAAGATCAACAAGTAGTAAATAATGTGAATTGTAAATTGTAAAAGTTAGTCACCTATAATTGGAATACCCTTACCGGGTAAAACCATTATGATATTTAAAAACCACGGCGCCCAATCCTCCTACTGCCTCTGGACTAGGATTGCCAAAAACTTCAAACCTTGTAATATAAGAATGTCCTAAAAGCTCTGGCAAAGCATCACCAACATTTTGAAGGTGGGCAAAAAATGGATCATACTGGCCTATGAACTATAATTAAAATCTATCCTGGTACATTATTGATTTTGTATATATATAGGGGCTTTATTACTGATTGCGCAATGCATCAACTGGATTGGCCCTCGATGCCATTAATGTTTGTGACCCAATGGTTAGGAGACCCAGGGTCAGTATTATGGCAACACCAAAAGATATCACTGATAGGGAAATGGGAACCCTAAATGCCAAAGCTTGCAACCAAAGAGTATTCAGGGCATATGCTGAAGGAATGGCCAGGACAATTGAAATCAATAGAAGTTTAATGAAACTTTTTGATAGCAAATATACCACTATTGAATCGGTAGCCCCCAATACTTTTCTGATGGAAATTTCCTTGATCCTGGTTTGGGTACTGTAAATGGCCATACCAAGTAATCCCAAACAGGCAATTGAAATGGCAAGGAAGGAAATGAGACCCGTAATATTTACCAGGTCTGAAAACATGATTTCATAAAATTCTGCAATTTCATCATCCATGTGCCTATAGTTGAATTTCTTATCGGGATACAATTTGCTCCAGCTATCTTCAAGGTTTTTGATGGCTCCATTGTTGTTGACCCTCACCTGTAAATGACGAAATTCCTTGGGATCATATCTTAAAACCATGGGTGCAATTTCCACCATCATTGCCTGGTGATTGTAATCTTCTATTACTCCGATAACCTGTAGCCCAAGCGTGTCCTTTATATATATAACTTTATCCAACGCATCAATTGGGTTGCCAAACCCAAATAATTCCACGGCTTGTTCATTGATCAGGACAAATTGCTCCCGTTCATCACTCATATTGTCAGGGAAATTACTTCCCGCGATCAATTGAATATCCATATTCACCAAGTAATTCCCATCGACAGAGAAAGTCTTGATTTCAAACTCATCTTCTTTGGCAGGGTCCAGTTTGATATCGATATCTTTGGAAGTACCCGCGGCTGGAATATGGGAAGCACCACTGACATTGAGAACACTACTATGCTTTTCAAATTCATTTTTAAGCACATTGTAATCTGACTCCCCTAGCCTGACATTCACAATATCTTTTGTATTGAAACCATAATTGGCCTTTACCATCATCTGTAGTTGATTGTAAATCAGGGTAACAGAAATGATAAATATCATTGACAAACAAAACTGGGCTACGATTAAAGCTTTTCTCAGGTTTATTTTTGAGAATAATTTCATATTGTTCAAATCCTTTAAAACCGTTGCCGGTTTAAAAGAGGAAAGAAACAAGGATGGAAATAATCCGGCAAATATTCCAACCACAACGGCATATCCAATCCCAAACAGAACAACAGGCAATCCCTGGTTTAAATCCCATTGCAAAAGTTGCGTGAACTTCATACTTTGGAATGCTGGCTTTAATAATGCAATCAAAACAAAAGAAAATGCCAAGGCCAAGAGGGCAATGATAATTGATTCGCTAATGAACTGGAAAAAAATCTGGTACCTGAATGCACCTGAAACTTTCCTAATGCCCACTTCACGTGCTCTTGACAACGATCTGGCAATGGATAAATTGGTATAATTAAAGCAGGAGGAAACGATTATTATCAAAACCAATCCCGCAAAAAAGTATACAAAGATAACTGGCATTCCTGGGCCGATTTGGTTTGCCAATAATGGGCCTGGGGTAATAGCAGTTAAATTTTGCAAATAGAACCTGTGATTGACATCTTCTTTATCTGCTGTTTCAAGTAACTTTTGATAGTGGGGGGCGTAAATTTTCCCGAGGTTTTTTTCCACATCCTTCATCTTCGAGGCATCATCCAGTTCAAGGTATATCCAGCCAGCCGTGGAATTTCGCCAATTGGTAATTGTACTAGATAAAATGCTGTCTTTTTCAAGTATTTCAAGTGAAGCAATGGAAGCCAATGCTTCAAATTTTATGTGTGATTTCTGTTGGCGGTCCTTAATAACCCCTGTGATTTTATAATTGCCCAATTCACCCACTTTAATAATTTCCCCCACAGGATTTGGGATGTCAAATAGTTTGTCGGCAGCTTTTCGGGTTATTACTACCGAATATGGATCAATAAGGGCAGTTTCCGGATTGCCATGTTCCAACTCATATTCAAATAGATCAAGTACGCCCGGATCTGCAAAGAAACCACCCAAGGGAATGTTTACATCCTGTTCAATGATTGTAATCCAGTCATTCCCAAATCCCCTTCTGATTCTCACTGCGCTTTCTATTCCAGGGTAATTATCAAGCAGTGCGGTTGCCAATGGAAGTGGGGCTGTGGCAAATTTGGTAACAAAGTCATCCTCTGAAAGCCTTTGGGTATTGATCCTGAATATCCTCTCCTTTTTGGAATTATACCGATCATAACTCATTTGGTCGGCTACCATCATGATCAGGATCATGCTTATGGAAAGACTGATAGACAGACCAAATATGTTGATAAAGGAAAACATCCTGTTTCTTTGGATGTTTCTAATAGCAATTTTTATATAATTTTTGAGCATGGCTAATTATAGTTCGACTATAAAAACAACTGTGTGATTTACTGTAATTCTTGTTTATTGTAAAATTAGACAACTGGTTTGGAAAAAAGGTTTCATCATTCATTTCGTATCTTCCTGAGTTATGGGCAATTTTGCATAAATCAAACAATTGAAAATAAACCAAAAACCATGAAAAGGATAATCCTCTTGTCTTTAGTACTTCTTAGTCTGTTTATAGGATCTTGCACGGATAACCAACAAAGCAAAAACTTTTTACAAAAGGAATTCATCAATCCTGGAAGTGGTTATTCCCAAGTTGTAAGCGTTGCTTCAAATAACATTAAAACACTCTATGTTTCCGGCCAAATAGGTGCTGGGGATAATCTTGAAACTCAAATGCGCTCTGCGTTGGAAAATTTGAAAGTACAATTGGAATCATCTGGGGCTACATACAGTGATATTGTCAAAATGAATACTTACATAGTTGACTATAAGCCAGAATATCTGGACATTTTCAGGGATGTTAGAAAGGAAATCATGGGTGACAAGGATATGCCCGCCAGTACGCTGGTAGGAGTTCAATCCCTTGCCACCGATGAATGGTTAATTGAAATTGAGGCCATAGCCATAGTGCAAACAAATGATTAGGGTTAAATAGAACTATACGTATTTAATTTGAGGTCATAGACTTGTCTTTTTCAAGTAATTTCCTGGCTTTTTCAATATCCAATTGTTCATAGGGAAGCGATAGGTAATAGGGTAACTCGGTTGCCTTAGTAGTCAACACGATAAACTTTAATTTGGCAAGTCTGTCTATTACCGAGTAAATTGTTTCATTAAGATTTCCAGGAGGGGCTCCATGGTATTTATCTGCAACTAAATTGATTAGTTCCTCAATAGTATGCTGGCCATCTGCCAGTTGTAATACCACTCCAAACCATGATTCGAGGGCTTGTCCCTGATCCTCAGGTTTATCAATATTAATCAGGGATATCTTTTCACCATTCTTAGAGATGATCACATTTCGGTAAAAATATTGAGCGGTGTCCATATCAATCTTATTTGTTTTGATGTTTAAAGTTAAAAAATCCAGCTATAAAATCCAGTCCTGCTCCTCCCCTGCCAAAAGGCAAAAAATATTTTAAGCAAGAACTTTTATTTAATAAAACCGTACTACTAGACAAAGGTAAAACAAATACTATGAGAGGAACCAATATTGGTGAATTTGAAGAGCTTGTGTTACTCACAGTAGGCCTGCTCTATGATGACGCTTATGGGCTGGCGATTGTTGATGAACTCAAATCGCAAACCAAGCGTAATGTGACCATTAGTGCGGCCCACAAAGCATTGGTCCGTCTTGAAAATAAGGGATATTTAAGTTCATATATGGGAGGGGCAACTGAAGAAAGAGGCGGAAGGAACAAACGCCTGTACCTTTTGACTAAGACGGGGAAAAGTGCTGTCAATCAATCCAAAGAGCTAAGAAACCAAATGTGGAACTCAATCCCCGATGTGGTATGGGAAGTGAAAAACCAGTAAAAGAAAGATATCCCGCGGAATGGATAAACCGTTTTTTAAGATGGTTCTGCAAACAGGATTTAGTGGATGCTGTTGAAGGGGATCTGCTTGTTTTGTACAGGCGAAATATTGGAAAATTTGGTAAACTAACCGCCAACGCTTTTCATATTTGGAATGTATTGATGTTTTTCCAACCATTTGCCATTCGTAAAAAGTCATAT